>JANNJI010000472.1:0-1532 GCA_031405795.1 Gammaproteobacteria bacterium | reverse complement strand
CGGCAGAAGGTGGTGGAAACGAATCTTTATGTATTTAAGACCATGTTCGACTTGTATAAAAAAGATAATGCCGCCTATCCAACCAATGAACAAGGATTTAAGGCCCTGGTGGAAAATCCGCTGAGTGGGCCCAAAGCGGTGACATGGAAGGGGCCGTATATGAAGGACATGCCGCTGGATGTATGGAGTCACCCCTATCAATATCAATTAAAGTCGAATGGCACAATAGAAATATCCTCATTGGGTCGCGACGGTAAACCGGGTGGGACGGGCATGGACAAAGACATCAAGTTAAGTGATTTTGAATAAGATCATAACGCATTAAAAACGGTGAGTACTCGCCGGTACGACAACTAAGGAGCAGTCATGGCAATATCAACCATCATCACATTAGTAGTAATTCTGGCGATTGTTTTTTATGTCATTGCGATATTTAATAAGTTGGTGGAGTTAAAAAACCGATTCAAAAACGCCTTTGCGCAGATTGAGGTCCAGCTCAAACGGCGTTATGACCTGATCCCCAATCTGGTGGAAACCGCGAAGGGTTATCTCAAGCATGAACGTGAAACACTGGATGCGGTGATCACCGCGCGCAACACCGCACTGACAGGGTTGACGAACGCACACGCCAGTCCCGGCAGTCCCGAGGCGATGAAAAATCTGGGCCAGGCGGAAGGTAATCTGATGGGCGCACTGGGTCGACTGAATGTGGTGATGGAGGCGTATCCGGATCTGAAGGCCAATCAAAACATGATGCAAGTCAGTGAAGAGCTAACCAGCACCGAAAATAAAGTGAGTTTCGCCCGGCAGTCATTTAATGATGCGGTGATGGAATACAATGTCTACAAACAGTCATTCCCGCAAAATGTATTAGCCGGGATGTTTGGTCATAGCCAGGATGCCGCGTTACTTGAATTTGCAGATACTGTTGCCATTCAACAGGCACCTAAAGTAGCCTTCTGAGTCGAGCCGCAGTGAATTTTTTTGCGGCGCAGGCGCAGGCACGGCGTTCCACCTTGTGGATGGTGGTTCTGTTTATTTTGGCTGTATTCAGCCTTATTGTTATTACCAATCTGCTGGTGATGATGGTTCTGGCATATTTTAATAACAATCAGAGTCAGGCGTTACGCATTGGCGCCGAGTTTGACTGGAGTACATTTTTCCTTATCAGTATCGTGGTGGTTGTGGTGGTGCTGTCCGGCACGTTCTATAAACTGCTACAGCTATCCAGTGGCGGCCGGGCGGTGGCAGAGGCCTTGGGTGGACGGATCATTCCACAAAACAGTCGTGATCCACTGCAGCGTAAAATATACCTGGCGGGCGGCGTCCGCGGCGGCCGAGCGTACGGCCGGCCCCATCGACGGCAGCGTCGACGAGCCGCCCGAGATCGACGCGAACGGGCCGCGCGCCGAGTCGCCGATCTGCACCTCGATCTGGTCGAGCGTCAGGCCGAGCTCCTCGGCCGTGATCATCGCCATCGCCGTGCGGGTGCCGGTGCCGATGTCCTGCATCGCGGTGACGACGTTCGCGCG
>JANNJI010000471.1:0-3335 GCA_031405795.1 Gammaproteobacteria bacterium | reverse complement strand
TCTCACGCAGGGACATTTATTCTTTCATCTCATGGAAAAACCGCAGGCCGTGTGTATTCATGACGGGAACCGCAAAGCCTATTGGCAATTGGTCCCCGCTGATTTTCAAAAACTGATTGGCACCAACAGTTTCATGGCGATGTCGATCTTTGTCGGCAACCAGGCCTACGGTCTGTTTTATGCGGACCGCCACACCAGTGCCTGTCAAATTGATAACACCAGTTATGCTTATTTTAAAAAAATCTGCGGGATGGTCATGCAAAGCATCGAACACTTACAGTCTAACAAAACAAAAACCAAAACGGGATAACATACGGTTATTGTCCGACAAATACTTAAAGCGCCCGCCTGCCGACAAAGGCATGTTGCAAGGTCGAACTATTCACAAACTCCAGCTCGCCGCCCATTGGCACACCGTGCGCTATACGTGTCACCTTGATGGCACGTGTGCTGACCATCTCCGCAATGTAATGTGCCGTCGCCTCGCCTTCAGCAGTGGTATTCGTGGCGAGAATAATTTCCTGCATGTTCGGTTGTTCCAGGCGTTGTGCAAGTTGATCAAGGCCCAATTCAGCAGGACCGATACCATCCAACGGCGACAAGTGGCCCATCAACACAAAATACACGCCGCGATAGCCGGTTGCCTGTTCGATGGCAACAATGTCTGCGGGTGTTTCAACAATACACAAGGTAGTCACATCGCGGGCGGGATTGGCACAGATGGGGCAGATTTCATTTTCGGTCAAGGTGCGACACGACTTGCAGTGTCCGACCTTGGTGGCTGCGGCGTGTAACGCCTCCGCCAATTGCAGCGCACCTTGCCGGTCACGCTCCAGCAAATGATAGGTGATACGCTGCGCGGACTTGGGACCAATACCCGGCAAGCACTGCAAGGTATCCATCAATTGTTCGATTAATCCTTTGGCCATGGATACCTAGAACGGTAACTTGAAACCCGGAGGCAAGCCCATGCCGCCCGTCATACCAGAAACACGTTCTTGCGTCATTTTTTCCACATGGCGCACGGCATCGTTCACAGCGGCGGCAATCAGGTCTTCGAGCATTTCTTTATCATCGCTCAACAAACTTGGATCGATAAATACACGCTTCACATCATGACGACCCGTCATCGTGACCTTCACCATACCACCACCAGCCTGGCCTTCGACCTCTATGTTAGCCATTTCTTCCTGCATCTTTTGCATGTTGGCCTGCATCTGCTGGGCCTGTTTGAGTAAATTACCAATACCGCCTTTCATTTGTTTTTCCTCACTGCTGTGTCGGGGTTAATCCACGGGTTGAATGGTGTCAGTACGTACCTGCGCACCAAAGGTTTCAATTAATTTCTGCACGTTACCGTCGTTTTGGATCGCGGATTGTGCAGCGGCCTGGCGGGCCTGCTGTTGCCGTTGCAAGTAACTCGCCGGGGTATCTTGTTGCACATTACCCAGTTCAATCGACAGTTTCACTGTCCTGCTAAGATGGGTTTGTAGCGCAGATTCGAGGTTGGCGCGACGCTCATCGGTCAATAAATTTTTGCAGCTGGCATCGAGTACGAGCTGCACCGTTTTTTCCTCGTTACTGCGCAACACACTGTGCATGGCAAGTTCTTTGACCATAGCGGTTAATTTTAATTGTAAAATAATATTCAACCACTCGGGTTGTGCCACTGTTTGTTCCATTGCTACGGATGGAATGTTCGATGTGGTTTGTTGCGGTAACGCTGTAGTAGTTGGCGCAGGCGCTGTGGCGAGTTGCGGCGGCGCTGCGGCTTGCGTCTTCTTTATTTCTGTAGGTGGTGGCTGCACCGTTGCGGTGGCAACAAACTTGCTGTTGCCAGGATTTGTTTGCAGGTGAAACGCCAACATACGTAATAATGTCATCTCCAGCCCCAGATAGGGGTTTGGCGCATAGGACAAATCGCGGCGCCCTAATACACCGATCTGGTAATAAAGCTGCACATCTTCCGCAGTAAGTTGCGATTGCAAACGTTGCAACCGTTCTTGATCACCCATGGCCTCATCATAGGCATCGGGGATCTGCTGCAACAAGGCAATGTGATGTAAACAACTCAACAGCTCGGCAAGAAGCTCGGCATAATCCGGTGAACGTTCAGCGGCATGCTGCAATACCGTGATCAATTGTTTGCCATCGTGCGCGGCAAGTGCATCCAGTAAATCATAGATGTGGGTTTGTTCGATGCTGCCCAGCATGTCGCGCACATCGTGATCAACCACCTTACCGGCGCCATAGGCAATCGCCTGATCAAGCAGGCTCAGCGCATCGCGCATACTGCCATCCGCCGCCTTGGCCAGGCGTTTTAATGCCAGGTCATCCTGTTCGATATGCTCTTGCTGCAAAATATGCGCGAGATGTTTGCGGATCAACTCCGGATACAGTCGTTTTAAATTAAATTGCAAACAGCGCGAGAGAATAGTAACTGGCAATTTTTGCGGGTCGGTGGTCGCAAATAAAAATTTCACGTGTGGTGGCGGTTCTTCCAGTGTTTTCAGCAAGGCGTTAAAGCTGTGATTGGATAACATGTGTACTTCGTCAATGAGATAGACTTTGTAGCGGCCCTGCGACGGTGCGTATTGAACATTGTCGAGCAGGTCACGGGTATCCTCGACCTTGGTCCGTGACGCGGCATCCACCTCAATCAGATCAACAAAACGGCCTTCATCAATCGCCGTACAGGCGCTGCACTGGCCACAGGGCGTGGAACTCACCCCGCTCTCACAATTCAGCGATTTGGCCAGAATCCGCGCCAGCGTGGTTTTGCCCACCCCACGCGTACCGGTAAATAAAAAAGCGTGATGGACACGGCCACTGTCGAGCGCATTGGTCAACGCCCGCAGTACATGCTCCTGACCCACCATCTCGGTGAACCGGCGAGGCCGCCATTTACGCGCAAGTACCTGATATTGCATGAACCGATCACTTCAACCTGTGGTGAGGAGCGTCATTCTACCCGGCTAAGTCAACGGCTGCACCCCGTTTTAACTTCTTGTTGTAAAACGTCACGAGCGCAGCCAGAACAAGGCGTAAAAGCACGAAAAACCGGTGTTTGCACGGGTAGTAAATGAGGATTTTGAGTGCTTTTACAACGCCGTCATGGCAAGCGCAGTAGTTTTTCAACAAGCTGTTAAGGAAGGCGGCCCGCACCCGCCCTACTCCGGCACACGCCGTCCTCGCCTCCGCTGCTCCCTTCCGGGCCTGACGGGGTCAACGAGGTGACGTTGCGAAGGGACCGATACGGACCACCAAGCCGGGCATTATAAAGAGAACCATCGGCTGTGGGCGAAAAATTTGCGGGGTTTTGCAGGTTGTTCTTG
>JANNJI010000470.1:0-1722 GCA_031405795.1 Gammaproteobacteria bacterium | reverse complement strand
CTGCCGGTCAAGGTGCTGGTCAAGGCCTCCGAAGCCAATGTCACGATCCGCAGCGGCGCCAGAATCAGTTTGAGTTGATTATTAAAACTATAACCGTATTCCAGGTTCCAGGTGGTGTGTGTACCAAAGGTCTCATGTTCGGTATAGCGTGTACCAATTACCAATTTATGTGCTTGATGTTCCAAAATATCTTGGATAAACACCGCGCCAACGGTGGTGTCGACGTTGAATGTACTAAAGGAGGCATAGGCGGTGTTCTCGTCAGAGAGCATGATACCCGCGGTCAGTACATTATGTTTCCCCAATTGCACGTCATTTTGCCAATCGATGACATAGCGATCTGTTTCGACAAAATCGACAGATTGGTTTTGCCGGATTTTATCGGTCACATGGCTGAGTTTAACCGTGCTGCTCCAATGAGTTGCAGGGGAGTTTTTAATCGTGACAGCGGTGGTGTTATTGTCAAAACGCTGATCAATCGGCAGCGAGGAAAAATCCAGATACTCCACTTTCCCCGTTGCCAGCCAATGACTCACCTCCACATTGCTCTGGCCAATCTTCTGACTACCATACAGGTTAACATTGAGATTGTCATAACCACGATCAATCGTTGAGGTAGTGCGGGTGGGGAACCCACGTGAGTCCGTGCCGCTGATCTGAATCCCGGCCGCTTTGTCCGCATTGCGGTGTTGTGCGTTGAGTTTGAGTGACTTGGTATCATAGCGGCCTGCGCCTACGGCGACATCGTATTGCGTGCCGGGTGCGGCGCGTTTGGTAATAATATTAATCACGCCACCGATGGCATCGGATCCGTACAAGGTGGAGCGGGGGCCTTTGACCACTTCGATGCGTTCGATGATGCTCGGGTCAATGTTTTGAATGGAGGCACCACCGATGGTGCCGGGATTTATCCGTACGCCGTCGATCATCACCAAGGTATGGTTGCTGTTGGCACCGCGAATAAAGATTGAGGTGAGTTGTCCCGGGCCACCGTTGCGGCCAATTTCGATCCCACTGTGTTCGCGCAAGATATCAGACACGTCAGCACCCGGGTGACGCGCAATGGTTTCCGCATCAATCACAATCATCGGTGATAAGGTGGCATCACCACTCTCGGCTGTGCGGGTGGCGGTAACCACAACCGGATCAACCTGGTCCACGGCAAAGACAGATAATGAACTGACAGAATAGATACTCAGTAACAAGCCGGAAACCGGCACAGTAAAACGACGTGACATACGATACTTCTCCACCACAAGCGCTCACCCGCGAGCTAGATTTTTATTGGACGTGTCATGGAGGAAAGAAAACGAGGACTAAAACGAAACCAGCCCAAGTGTCCGCCCGCCGCGACACAGCTTTATTGTTCCGTCAGGCCGGTCTCCGGGCTCGCAAGCTGAAGCTCGAGGCTTCACGGTGAGTCGCCTTCCCACCAACATGGCAGTGGCGTGAGACTCATCGATGACTTGCTTACCGTTGCGGGGGCAGCGCCGGCATTGCACAACAAGGTTGTTATGCGCACCGGCTTCCCGTTTCACCTGTTGGAACGAATCCCAAGCAGGCACCTGAAGCGGTTTTCAATGCTCGGCACTCTAACGGGCCGGTAAAAGGCTGTCAAGGTTGGCTTGCGACAAGGTATCTGTTTGTTTGCCAGCGAAAGGTGCGTGAGAAGATTCGGGTAGCCTGTTTTCCAAATGGATAGGTGCGATGCTGTCGACAAGA
>JANNJI010000469.1:0-1170 GCA_031405795.1 Gammaproteobacteria bacterium | reverse complement strand
TGTGCTGTATGAATCCAGCGGTCAATTGCAACACGTCTATTTTCCGACGACGGCCATTGTGTCCATGCAATATGTGATGGAGAACGGCGCCTCGTCCGAAATCGCAGGCGTGGGCAATGAGGGTGTGCTGGGTATTTCGCTGTTCATGGGCGGGAATACCACGCCGAGCCGGGCCATCGTGCAGACGGCAGGCCACGGTTACCGGTTAAAAACGCGATTGCTGATGGAAGAATTCAATCGCGGCGGGATAATGCAGCAGTTGTTACTGCGTTACACCCAGGCGCTGATTACCCAGGTATCGCAAACCGCTGTCTGTAATCGTCACCATTCGGTGGAGCAACAACTGTGCCGCTGGCTGTTACTGACCCTTGATCGCCTGCCCTCCAATGAATTAACCATGACGCAGGAATTAATTGCCAGCATGCTCGGCGTGCGGCGCGAAGGCATCACCGAGGCCGCCGGGCATTTGCAGCAAGCGGGCTGTATTCGTTACCGCCGTGGCCACATCACCGTATTGGACCGCTCGGCTCTGGTATCACGTGTGTGTGAATGTTATGCGGTAGTCAAAAAAGAGCATGATCGTTTACTCGGTGATGTACGGAATCGCCAGACACTGCCCGTAGCCCATCAGTGTTAATCTGCGCCTTGTTGCATGCTTGGCAGTAAATCCTCACCTTATGTACGCTCGCGAACGGAATGCAGTCGATTTGATCGCTACTGTGGTGCGGATGCACACAGGAATTTTTCCCACGGACTCAACATCCTTGGGATGTCTGCGGATACAAATAGGCATATTTTTGTGTGGAATAAGTGTATATGATGTGTGTCGGCCTAAAAGCCGACCTGCACCTTAACGGCCACGCGATCCGCCTGACTCATCGCACTTTAACAGAGGTTGGCCATGGCCAAAAAAATCCACGATTCTGCGGTTCTCCCCACCACCGGCACGGCGGAAGGCATCACTGAGAGCCGGCGCCAGGAGGCCTTGCTTAAAACCGGGGCCCTGCAGAACGCTATTTTCAATAGTGCCAATTTCTCGAGCATCGCCACGGACGCCAAAGGCGTCATTCAAATATTCAACGTCGGTGCCGAGCGTATGCTGGGCTACGCCGCCGCTGATGTGCTGAACAAGATCACCCCGGCCGACATTTCCGACCCGGCGGAGCTGAT
>JANNJI010000468.1:0-1190 GCA_031405795.1 Gammaproteobacteria bacterium | reverse complement strand
TCGAGAATCAGCAACGTGCCATGCGCCGTGCAGAGCTGCTGTGCACTACGCAAATATTCGGGCGGCGGTAAGTTGATGCCGCCCTCTGCTTGCAGCGGCTCCAACAAAAAGGCGGCAGGTCGATGTTTCTTTAACACCTGTTCCAATGCAGTGAGATCACCGAACGGGACGCGGTGCACCCCAGGCAACAAAGGTTCAAACGGTAAGGACAAGCGTTTGTTGCCCACCACGGACAGCGTGCCCAAACTCATGCCATGAAACGCGCCTTCGCAAGCGACGATGTCGGTGCGCCGCGTAGCGGCTCTCGCCAGTTTCAATCCGGCCTCGACGGCCTCCGCACCTGAACTGCCAAACAAACTGATCTCTAAAGGCGGCGCTAAACGTCTTGCCAATGCTTCGCCAAGTGCCGCTGCCCCTTCGGCTGGGCCAACATGACAAAGGTGGTAGGGCTGCTCATCTAATAGTTGATGCAAACGTGCAATTAGCTTGGGATGATTGTGGCCGATATTGACTGAGCCGAAACCGGATAGGCAATCAAGATAACGGCGGCCCGTACTGTCCCATATCCAGACATCCTGTGCTTTGCTAAACACCCGACCATAACCCAACACGCCGAGCAATTGGATGAAAGTTGGATTAACGTACTTCGCAAAGCGGGCTGTGATCGGATGTGCGACGTCCGTCATGCTGAACTCAACCCAAGCTCAGTGCGCAAACGACTGTCCGCCGAAGGCCGCCAAATTTTTTGATCGATCCAATAGTGATGGAAAAACAAACCCCAATACAGCGCCAAAAATAGCTGGGCAGTATTTGAACCCGGAATAACCGGCGATGCCACTGGCGACGCACCACGTAATAAATTTAATCCAAGATAGAGTAAGGACAGTGCCACCATGATCCCGTACGCAAGTAGTGGCGACTTTCCCAGGCGTACCGAGAGCGAAGTCGAATCCGTGTCAGCGGCAGCCCGCCGCGCACTCGTGGCAAAGGTAATGCCCAGGTATTGCAAGCCATGCACCGTGCCGCCGATCACGGTTGCGGCCATGAAGATTTGCTCGGTGCTGGTCAGATAGGGCAGGATAGGTTCGCGCACACCGATCACAAAAAAACCGAATAAGGCGACGCTCACTGCAACCAGTACAAAGAAACTCGGGCGTAAGCTAATATCTTGACTCCAGCGTCGCACAAAG
>JANNJI010000467.1:0-4282 GCA_031405795.1 Gammaproteobacteria bacterium | reverse complement strand
GAATTGTGGCGGCAGTTCAACGGGTTTCCGCCTTCGCGGCGCTCAAACAGGCCCCCGCTTAAATCGCCTCGGAGCGGACATTCGCCAGCAGTATCCATGTTGGGTTTTACCCAAAGGTAGACAATCCATCCTGGCCACGCTCAAAGAAACCCCGGCCGATGCCGAAGTTATCAGCCACCGTTTGATGTTACGTGCCGGCTTGATCCGCAAGCTGGCGGCGGGGCTTTACACCTGGTTACCGATGGGCCTGCGGGTATTGCGCAAGGTCGAGGCGATTGTGCGGGAAGAAATGAACCGTGCAGGCGCACAGGAAGTATTAATGCCGGCGGTCCAGCCCGCCGAACTGTGGCAGGAATCCGGGCGTTGGGATAAATACGGTCCGGAATTGCTGCGTTTGCGCGATCGGCATGATCGGCAATTTTGTTTTGGGCCCACCCATGAAGAGGTGATCACGGATCTGATCCGCGGTGAAATCCGCAGCTACAAACAACTGCCCGCCAATTTTTATCAAATTCAAACCAAGTTTCGTGATGAGATCCGCCCGCGTTTTGGTGTGATGCGCGCGCGCGAATTTCTGATGAAAGACGCCTATTCCTTTCACCTCGATCAGACCTCATTGACGGAGACTTATCAACTCATGTACCAAACCTATTGCCGCATCTTTGATCGCTTTGGTTTGGATTATCGTCCGGTACAGGCCGATACCGGTTCCATCGGCGGCAGTGTCTCGCACGAATTCCACGTGCTCGCCGCCTCCGGTGAAGATGCGATTGCCTTCAGCAGCAGCGGTGATTACGCCGGTAATCTGGAATTGGCGGCAACCCTGCCAGGCAAAACACCCCGTGCTGTTGCAAAACAAACTCGTCAAACCCTCGACACCCCGGGCAAACACAGTATTGAAGACGTATGCGGCTTTCTCAAGATACCCACCACACAATGCCTGAAGACCTTGTTGGTGAAAGGAACGGAGGCACCCGTCGTCGCGTTGGTATTACGCGGCGATCACGAATTAAATGTGATCAAGGCAGAAAAGATCGAAGGCATCGCCACACCGCTGCGTTTCGCCAGTGACGAGGAAGTACGCCAGCATTGCTCATGTCCGCCGGGTTCTATCGGCCCGGTAGGGTTAAAAATCCCGGTGTTCGTTGATCATGCCGCCGCTGCACTGGCGGATTTTATCTGTGGGGCAAATGAAAAAGACAAACATCTAAGCGGCGTGAACTGGGGTCGGGATCTACCCGAACCTCACAGCGTCGATATCCGCAATGTGGTTGACGGTGATCCGAGTCCCGATGGCAACGGCACACTGCAAATCAAACGCGGCATCGAGGTCGGTCACATCTTCCAATTGGGCCAGAAATACAGCGCCGCGCTGAAGGCCACTGTGCTGGATGAAAAAGGCAAGGCGATCACCATGACCATGGGCTGTTATGGTATTGGCGTGTCGCGCGTGGTTGCCGCAGCGATTGAACAAAATCACGATGACAGGGGTATTATCTGGCCCGACAGCATCGCGCCGTTTCAGATTGCCTTGTTACCGATGAACCTGAACCGCTCGGAAGAAGTACGCGTTGCCAGCGAGGCCTTGTACCAGGAATTAACGGCGTTGGGTTATGACGTGTTGTTCGATGATCGCAACGAGCGCGCCGGCGCGATGTTTGCCGATATGGAACTCATCGGCATCCCCCACCGCGTGGTGGTGGGTGAGCGTGGCCTGCAACAAGGTATGGTCGAATACAAACACCGCCGTGATGAAAAATCCCAGGATATCAAACGCAGTGACTTGATTGACTTTTTACAGAAACAGATTAAAAATTAATAACAGGAACATCGTGCTGGCGAACACATGGTATCGGCTGACCACAAACAGATTCATTCCTATCCGGCAGCGCAGCTACTAACACTGCTCGTTAGTCTGTGCTGTGGCGCCAGTGCCGCCAGCCAGCAAGAAACCCCCAATGAAGAATTGCGCGGTTTATTAAAGGCCGCCGTCGAAAGCAGCGACAGCTTCCCGGATCGGTATGAAGCCGAGGTCTGGCTGACGGACATGTCAAGACGTTTATCGCCCATCTTGCCGGAAACCGAACACCGACTCAATTTATTGAAGAATATTCATTACGAAGCAAACCGCGCGAATTTACAACCTGAACTGGTGTTAGCGGTGATCGAGGTAGAAAGCCGCTTTGATCGTTATGCAATTTCACATGCCGGTGCAAAAGGTTTAATGCAAGTGATGCCGTTCTGGTTAAAAGAGATTGGACGCCCCAATGACAACCTGTTCAATGCCGGTACCAATCTGCGCATGGGCTGTACCATATTGCGCTATTACATGGATATGGAGAAGAACAACATCACCCACGCCCTCGGCCGTTACAATGGCAGCCGCCACAGTTATACCTACTCCAATCTGGTTTTTCGCGCACTGGACAAACGCTGGCGGCGGCGTTGATTTAATCGTTAGCAGCACACGCCTGGTATGATTCGATAAGTTAGATAACAGATTATTCAAACGCCGCTCCTGCGTATTACCAAGGTGGATGGACAATTCCTTGGGCGGGACTTCAATCCGCAAGCTACGTTGTTGTTACCGCGAACACCTGACCTTGTCTTTTCGTAGCTCCACAATTTCTTTGGTAATTGCGGTATCAATAACAGCTGCTGTGTACTATTTAAGTGCGGAAGCATCCCGATATGCGCTTTCGGCAACTGGACAGTTCGGCATTTACTTAGTTTACAGGAAGGCAGGCTCAGTTTGGAGGTATTACAGAAATATCGATACCACTGGGAAGGTCACTGATGAAGGCTTCGGA
This sequence comes from Gammaproteobacteria bacterium, assembly GCA_031405795.1. Taxonomy (GTDB): domain Bacteria; phylum Pseudomonadota; class Gammaproteobacteria; order UBA6429; family Thiohalophilaceae; genus JACQBC01. The sequence goes on along the minus strand of JANNJI010000467.1, from coordinate 1,472 downwards.
CTTATACAATAAGGAAGCTAGAACTCAAATCTGAAACCGACTACACTGAATACATAATAAATGACGTCAAAGGGTACCATGCCAAAACTATTGATAAGATTCCTCACTCAACCAATAACTCCACCGGCAATTCGTTCGACAATCCGGCGTCCGGTTGCGAATAGGATTTGGTCAGAACTATCTATGTATTCAATTTATATTAAGGTAACTTCATATGATGACTATCGGTGAAGCGTTAGATATTGTAGATATTTATTGTGATGATCTAGAAACCATATCTGGTAAGATTGTAGATGCAACGAAATTGCCCTATGCCAAAGAAATAATTAAACAAGCACTGCTGGTTTTGCTAAAGTACTATTCAGATCCGGCAATCCAGAAAAAAGAGATGAATGATGTTTTGCAAAAGGCATTGCCGCTGCTTCACAAAAGCGGCAATGAAAATGAGAAAAATATTTTACGAGAAAGCATCTATAAAATAGCCAGCACCGAAGCAAGTAATAAAATTCGTGTTTTTAAAAACACATTTGTATCTCTATCACGCTATCAGAATGGGATCGGCGATGATGTACCAATAAACATTGCAGATGGATTTTTAGTTGAAAAAAACAACATAGATAAAAGTAAAATTGAAGAAAATCTCTCTATTTTTTTACACGCAGTAAGGTTTTAGAAAAAATGAACGTTGAAATGAGTTCGCTACTGGAAGAGCTGAAACAGAATGGGTTTTGACGTGGAATTTTGTGGCACGAAGCGGATTTATTCTTTTAGCTCAGTATGACAGCAGTTGTATTCACCCATCGGGCCAGTGAACGGTAGCGGACTGGGCATTCTAGTGTAGTTTCGAGACACAAGCATGCCCCTATGTCCGCATCCCTTAACCCTGGCACTATCATATAGTCTGGATCGTAGATGCAACTCGTTGGTAATAAAGTGGTAAGTAGTTGAAGCAATGGGCAATCAGAGGCAGGTTTTAGACTTGTTGGTCCCGTTTGATAACGCGATCCCGATAATACCTGTTAGGTATAACAAGGAAACAACGGAGTGAGTAATGACCAAGTAGCGTTCTGGGCCTTGGTGTATAGGACGTTGATGCCGAAACACAGCGACAATTCACCTAATGCTTGTCTGAATCGACTAACAAACGAGCGTCTTTCTGGTTGCTCTCAGATTCAACTAAATGAAAAAACAGCAGTAGTGCGAGAGGAACTTTGGCCAACGGCTCAGTTAAACATCTTAGAAAGAAAACATCAGCGGGTTCACAACTTCAATGATGACCGCCCAGTAATTGTGGTCGAGTACGGAAATAGAAAAATACTTGTCGACGGTAACCATCGAGTTACACGCTGGATAACCGGTGCGTATCAATCGCAACACCGTGTACTTCTAATATCATTGCTGAATGAACAAAGTGACAGTTAACGAAGCCGTAGGAAAACCTGCTTTTCAACCATACCATTACCTGTAGAAGT
>JANNJI010000466.1:0-1707 GCA_031405795.1 Gammaproteobacteria bacterium | reverse complement strand
AGCATTTTGGTTTAATACTAGATGGTTATTTCGCTAAGGACGAAACCGCAACGACATTTATCGATTATGCGTCAGTATTTTACTCCGATAAAACCATTCTCAGGATTTGCTGATGATTAAAAAAATATTATTAGCCTTGGTCATTATCGTACCGGCAACCTGGATTGGCTTAACGATTTATGTCATGGTGACCGATGACCTTCACGGACTTATGATATGCAGCACCAGTGACGAGGCATACCGTATACCAAAAAGTGTGTGCGAATACTACACACTCCATTTTCGAGGCACAAAGGATGATATCGCTCAACTGGAAAAAGGGATTGGAATATCTGTTGTTTTTGGCGATGAAAAAAAACGTGCTAAATTTTTAAACTTCTTGCTGGATAAAGGCGCTAATATCAACTTAGTCAGTCCGTTACATGGAAGCACCCCATTACATGCGGCTGTTCTTCATAATGATCCTGAATTGGTTAAGTTTTTATTAGAGCATGGCGCCGATCCAACGATACGAAGTAGCAGACATAATCTATCTTTCAAGGAATTTGATAACATGACACCTTTGGAAATGCTTAATCAGATGGAAAAGAATCGTCCCGGATTAACGGATAGAAGCAAGGTTAAACAAATCCTGGAAGCAAAAATTAATCCGGCTCCTAAGTAGGCGGGGGTGGTAAAAGGGACCAACACGTGGCTCCCTTTTACCTGAATTACCCGCGTTGCTACATGCTGGATCGGGCCTTTTCCGCCACCACCCGCGCCCGAACAAACCGTTGCCGGGAAACCAGTTGTGATACTGGCTTAACCAGAGCGACTCAAATCCCCAGGTCAAACTCGGCAATTACCGGCGCATGATCCGATTCGGGAAACTTGCTGTCCTGGCGAAATGCGCCGGACTCATCCGGCAACGCCTCGTTGTGGATCTCGGCATGCCGAAAGTATTGCAACAAGGCGCGCGAGACAATGATATGGTCAAGCATCGCGCCCTGGCCCAAGTGCAACAGTGAATAACGCGCGGAATCCGGTATGTTGTTTTCGCACGGCACCAGGACACGCGTTGCGTGCGCAGGATTGCCGGTTTCCGCCACGTCACCACAAATCGCCTTTAACGATACTTCATCGCTGGTTGCATTGAAGTCACCGCAGATCCCAATCAATGCCTCTTCACTATGATTGTCAAAGATCTCATCAATCAGCAGCCGGGCCTGCAGGGCCTGGCCGACACGTTTCATTGCTGAAATAAAGCTGCCCTCGGCCCAGGCGGAGATCGTCCGCCAGGTGTAACTATCCAGTTTCTGCCCGGGAATGGTGCTGGCCAGCTTGGATTTCATGTGCACGTTGATTACATGCAGGGTTTGTCCATTGGGTAAGGTGTGCTGTGAGTACAACAGTGATCGCTCCCAGTCGACAGGATTCGCGCTGGCATCCGGTGGATTTGCGGTTGCCATTTGATAACTCGGCCGCGGCCCATCGCTGCTGCGGATCGATCTTGTGCTAGTAATGGGAAACCGCGACAAGGTCACGAGATTGCGCACATCATACAACCCGCCGCTGGTCATGGTGGTGGTCGCACGCTGAAAATTTTCGTACGGCGTACCGGCGAGCAGGGCGTCCAGCGCCGAGAGTACCCGCGCATTCCTGGGACCCTGGGAATGGATTTCCTGCAAACACAGAATATCCGTCGTAACCTTTTGCAATATTGTTGAT
>JANNJI010000465.1:0-1198 GCA_031405795.1 Gammaproteobacteria bacterium | reverse complement strand
TCAAGCGGTTAACGCAAACCACCGCCGATGTGGGCGGCAGCGACGTTACCACGCAAAACGCGCTGACCAAGTACGGCTACAACGTGCACGACGAGCTCACCACCGTCACCGCGCCTAACAATGGCGTCACCACGTTTATCTATGACGATGTGGGCAACCTGCTGTCACAAACCTCGCCCGACACCGGTATCACCACGCAAAGTTACGATGCCGCCGGCAATGTCGTGTCGCGGACTGACGCCAAGGGTCAGGTATTTAATTACAGTTACGATACGCTCAATCGCCTCACGTTACTCGATGCCCCCGGCAGCAATAACGACATCAGCTATGCCTATGACAATTGCGCCAATGGCACGGGCCGCGTGTGTACCGTCACCCAAGGCACACAAACCGTCACGTATGCTTACAATGCCTTTGGCCAAGTGACGGCACAGCAAGGAGTAAATTACAGTTACGATGCACAAGGCCGCTTGAGCACACTCACGTACCCTTCTGGAAATCGCATCACCTACGCTTATGATGCAACGGGTAATGTCAGCCGCCTCAATGCCCTGATCGGCGGCAGCGCCGTGACACTGGCAAACAACGCCGGTTACGCCGCGTTTGGCCCGCTCACCACGCTGACGTATGGCAACGGCCTGAATCTGACACGCACGCTGGATGGTGCCTATCGCCTCCTTGACATCAGTGTGTCCGGTGCACTCATGCTCACCGGTAGTGTCTACGACGCCAACGGCAACCTTACGCAACGCACCGACAACCTGTTGTCCACCACCTTTGCCTATGACAACTTAGAACGCCTCGACACCGCGTTAGGCATTTTCGGCGCACGCGATTACACGCTCGATAAAAACGGCAACCGCACCCAACTCCAGATCGGTGCGACCACCACCACCTACAGCTACCGCCCCGCCAGCAACGTCATGACCAATCTCAACGGCAGCGGTGTGATCACCGATGCAGTGGGTAACACCACCTCGCTGCGCGGCATGACCCTGACGTACGACACACTCAACCGCTTGCAAACGGTGAATGGGGCGAGTTACACCTACAACGCCTTTAATCAACGCGTGCAGAAAGTGGTGGGTGGCAACACCACGAGTTACGCCTACGGCTTATTGGGTGAACTGTTAACCGAGGCCGCCAATGACGGTGTCACCGAATACGTTTACTTACACGGCGCACCGATGGCGATGGT
>JANNJI010000464.1:0-8501 GCA_031405795.1 Gammaproteobacteria bacterium | reverse complement strand
AGCGCGATCAACTCGGCCATCACCGCCACCTGTACGCCAAATAATGAATTTATTGCAAGTTTCAATGCTGCACCGCTACCAACGGGTCCCACATGATGCACAGCACCACTCAAGGTTTTTAGAATGGGTTCCACCTTTGTTACCGTACCTGCATCACCACCGAGCAAGTAGATAAGTTGTGCGGCTTCCGCCTGCGGCCGCGAACCGGCGACAGGTGCATCAATGAAGGCAATTCCGCGCGCCGCACAAGCCTGGTTGAGTGCGTGTATATAAGATACCGTTACAGTAGAACTTTCGATGGCAATGGCGTGCCTGGGCAGGCCAGCCAATGCACCGGTTTTGTCAGTAAGCCATATTTGGCGAGAGGCATCGTCATCACGCACCATCGATATAGCAAAATCTGCGTTGTGCGCAGCGGAACAAGGCGTATCCGCTACATTAGCGCCAGCGGCGACAAGTGGCGCGGTTTTTTCTATGCTGCGATTCCATATTGTTACTCTATGTCCGGCTTTGAGTAGCAGCATCGCTATGCGTGAGCCCATCGCGCCCATGCCAAAAACGGCTACATGTGCCATAAGTATAAGTCCTCAAAAAATTACTAGTATGAATACGTGTGCAGGCCTGGCTATGATTCGCTATTCAGCCCGCCAACTTATCTAAAACGGTGAGGATATCGTCTACCTCGCCGCGATTGCGATAGTTGGGGTCGACATGGGCCCAGGCAATCACGCCGTCACGTCCAATCACATACGTAGTTGGCACCGGCAGCAAACTGGTTTCATCGCCGTTGACTTTTGACAGAGGCATGCTGAACTGGGCGAGTATTTTTTGATGCGCCTGGGGTGTTTCAAACGTCAACCCGTATTGAGCAGCGATCTTGCTACCCCGATCACTGAGTACTTCGAATGTCAGCGCATTTTTTTCCTGCATGCTCAGCGAATGATCAGGGGTTTGCGGTGAGATCGCAATCAGGGTTGCACCCTTGGCTTTAATCTTCTCCAGCGCACGCTGATAGGTTTGCAGCGCAAGATTGCAGAACGGGCACCATACTCCGCGATAAAACGTCAATACTACGGGACCGTTTGCCAACTGATTTTTGAGGCTGACTGTTTTTCCCAGTGCCGATGGTAACGAAAAATCAGGGGCACGGTTGCCGACCTTGAGGCAACGATCGGCAAGATTGGCCTCCATAATTTCATTCCAGCCGGTAATCAGGCCAGCAACTATCTCTGTTGGCATTTGTTTTTGCAAATCATCCCAGAGGTTTTGGTTGTCATTTTGAATGGTCATAAAAACTCCTGTTTGTAGGTATAACATTCAGCTGTTGTCATTCGTGGCTATGCGTAATGCAAAACGCCGACATTGTGTGGCGTATTGTCTATTTCAATTACTGAAGTTGATTTTGTTTTACTATCAGGTGGTCAATTTTATTACGCGCCTTTTCCTTGCTACCTTGCATGGCTTTTTGATCCATGGTGGTTCCTTCGACCGCAATAAATTCGATATCGGTAATACCGATCAAACCCAAGACGGCACGCAGGTAAGGTTCTAGAAAATTAACGGCACTCAGACTGCCATCAGAAAATACGGCACCGGTGGCGGTAATCACATAGGCTTTTTTGTTTTTTAGCAAGCCGAAAAAGCCTTTTTGCGGTTCGTAACCAAAGGTATGCCCAATCCGCACGATCTGATCGATATAGGCTTTAAGCGCTGAGGGTATCGAGAAATTGTACATTGGCACGCTTATGAGTAAACTGTCAGCCGCAAGCAACTCGGCAATGAGCTCGTCAGACAGACGTAGTGCCTCACTGGTTGTTTTATCTTGTTGCTCTTTGGCAGTATAAAAACCAGTGATGGTTTTCTCGCTGATATGCGGAATTGGTTGAGTAATGATATCCCTAACCTTAATCTCAGTCTTGGGATGCCGTTTTTGCCATTGGTCGAGAAAATAATCCGCCCATTCTCTGGAGTGCGATCCCAATGCACGCGAACTGGCGTCAATGCGTAATAAAACGGTCATGTCTTGCCTTGCCTCCTGATAGATGTTGACTGGAGATAGGTTAGCGGGAACGCCATCGGCAATAAACGGGATGCCGAGCATTACATTTGTGCTTATAATGCACGAATGGATATTTCAACATTAACTATCTTTGTGGAAGTCATGCAGCGACGCAGTTTCGCCGCGGTGGCGCGTGCCCAAGGCGTTACCCCTTCGTCTATCTCGCGTTGCATTGCCAGTCTTGAAGAAGAGCTGGGAGTCCGATTATTTCATCGCAGTACCCGCAGCCTGGAGCCAACCGAGGCCGGTGTGATTTACTTTGAACGCATCGGCCCTGCGGTTACTGAGCTGGAGTTCGCGCTGCAACTGGTTACGGATGTCAGCAAAGAACCCAGGGGGACGCTACGGGTGACTGCCGCCACGGTGTACGGTGAAATCGCCATCGTGCCTTTATTGCCAAAATTGGCGGCAATGTACCCCAAACTTTCCATTGAATTGATCTTGACCGATGTTTACCTCAATTTGGTGGAAGAACGAATCGATGTGGCGATTCGGCTTGGGACATTGCAGGATTCATCGTATATTGCCAAACGTGTGCGCGACATGACATTTCATGTTTGTGCCAGTCCTGACTATTTGCAACGTTTTGGTAAACCAGGAACGATAGCAGAAATAGAACGCCATGAGTGTTTATTGTTTCCGCGCGGGAACAGTCTTGACTGGCGGTTTAAACATAACAAAGACGGGCAAGTTACGCATGTTGCGATCAACGGGAAATATTTGATCACCAATTCACGTGCGATAAGACAGTGTGCCGTCGCGGGGATGGGCCTGGCGCTGCTACCCGATTGGCTGGTGGATGCTGATATTGCAGCAGGGAAATTGGTTGCCTTGTTTCCTGATTATGAGGTTGATGCAGCGGATTACGAAAGTGCGATCTGGATTTTGTATCCTTCCCGGGAATACCTGCCGCTTAAATCACGTGTGTTTATTGATTTCCTCAGTGAAAGTATCAAAAAATAAAAATACCGGAATAAACCGTATGATTTAATCAAGCGCGGTAAGTGTGGAAAGTAAGCAACAATTTCAGAATATTTTCAGTTAATCGGTGAAGCGATCAAGAGCGCCGGGTGTGCGGCACACGGCATGTCCAGGTGATAACCCTGTACCATGTCAACGCCAAACAGGCGCAACATGGCCAGGGTTTCGGCGTCTTCGACAAATTCAGCGACGGTAAGTTTATGCATGCCGCGTGCAACATCGACGATGGATTTGACAAACACCTGGTTGTCGTGATCGTTGGCCAAGTCGCGGATAAATAAACCATCGATCTTCAGGATGTCCACCTTGAGGTGTTTCAAATAGGCAAAGGACGAAAAGCCCGAGCCAAAATCATCCAGGCAGACGTGGCAGCCGGTTTGGTGCAGCGATTCAATAAAACGTTGCGCATCATGCAGGTCAGAGACAGCGGCGGTTTCGGTCAGCTCCACCATCAAACGTGACGGGGTGACACCCATTGCCGTCAGTTGTTCTGCGATGTATTGGGGCAACTTGGGGTCATCGAATGAACGTCCCGAGATATTGACGGCGATGGCGGGCAACGAAGGAGTTCTTGCCAGGGTACGAATACTTTCACTGATCACCCACCGGTCGATATCGAGGATTTTCCCGGTTTTTTCCGCAGCCGGGATGAAATGACCGGGCATAATGATACGTGATGGATCGGCTTCGTCGATCATACGCACCAGTGCTTCCAGGTGGCTGAGCTGACCATTCCTGGCGTAATACACTCCCTGATAGTGAAGTTGTAATAAATTGTGTTCAATGGCTTTGCTGACCCGATCATGCCAGGACAAGCGGTGCAACATTTCACGCGAGTCATCAAGGTCATGACGATAGACGCGCCAGGCATTTTTGCCCGCGTCCTTGGCCTGGTACATGGCAGCATCGGCGTGTGCGATCAGTTCTTCGGCATTGGCGCCATGGAGTGGGTAAAGCGCAATGCCCAGACTGGTGGTTAAGCGCAGGTTCTGGCCATCGAAGCGAAACGGGATCTGTGCAATCGCACGGATGATACGTTCTGCCAGGTGGATCGCTTCGCCTTCGCTGGCATCCGGCACCAGCACGGCAAATTCATCGCCGCCAATGCGCGAGATGATTTCGTTGCGTCTCACCAATGCATTGGTTTCACCGGCGATGCGGATCAACATGGAATCGCCGGCACGGTGGCCGAAGGTATCATTGATATATTTGAATTCATCCAAATCAAAAAACAGCAATGCGCCATGGGAATGTCGCCGGTCTACGTCCACCAGCATGCGTGACAGTTCTTCCTGGAAACGATGACGGTTGTAGAGGCCAGTGAGTGAGTCGCGTTCGGCAAGATAAATTAATTGCTCAGCGGTTTGCCGCTCGCGCGTGACATCTTCATACAGCCACAACCGACCGATAAAACGTCCTTCCTGATCGTGTACCGGGTAGGAGAGTTGCGTAACCACGCGGCCATCGGCCATGACAATCTCAAAGGTCTCGCTGACTTCGTGGGTACCAATGGTCTGAAGTATATGGCGAGAGAAGTGATCGGGTCTGGACAGGATATTGGCCGAGAACGCAATCACATCGCGGGTTTGCTGACCGGTCAGTTCGATGTTGTCGGCAATGAGCCAGATGCGGCGGAAGGTGGGATTAAAATAGATCACACGGTTATTGACATCTTCGAACAGGATGCCGATGTTCATCGCTGACAGCAGTGAGGCCATGCGGGCACGTTCTTGTTGCGATTGTTGCAGTAAGCGTTTCTGGATATCCTCGGATTGCCGCAATTCTTCCACGCTGTCTTGTAAGGTAAGCTCTATCTGTTTTCGATCACTGATGTCGCGGATACTCGAACGCAAGCCTATGAATTCGTTTTTAGTGCCGTAGATCGGTTGCCATGACATACTAACCCAGAGCAGTTTACCGTCCTTACGTTGCACCTGAAATTCAAGATTATTGACCGTACTGCCATGTGTTGTATGAGTGAATTCATATTGGACGCGACGACGTTCCATGTCATTGGCAAACAAAGGTAGTGGGAAATCCGGCATGGCATAACATTCGTCAGGTGTATAACCGGTAATGCGCGTGACCGATGGGTTGACCCAGAGGAGTGCGCCGTCCGGGCCAGTCCAGTTTTCCCAGTCGGCGGCGTAGTCGGCAATTGCAGTAAAACGTGCCTCGCTATCACGTAATGCGGCATGGGTACTGTAGGTTTTTTTATAGATGCTGTTGATAACAGTTGCCAGCAGATCAAATTCATCGGTCTTGTGGTTTGTGCCGCGCGGCAACAACAGGGGCGGGGCGATCGTTGTTATATCAAAATTGCTCACATAGTCGGTAATGAGGGTCAGAAAACGATTCACCTGCTGGTGGAAAAACAATAACATAAATCCGGCGACGAGGAAGGTCTTGAAGGCATTGCTGACCAGGATGATGATTGCTTGATTGATAATATAGTTATAGACGTTGTCAAGACTGGCCACCACGGTGAGTGTGCCGATTTCCTGGATGGTGTTACGGTAATGATGTGTCAATAGATAATGCCGTTTTATCACACTTTTTGATTTTTGCCGGCCGGCGTGTACGCGTAACAGCTCGCCTTCGTGTACGGCCACATACTCAATGTTCGGCATCTGCACGATGCCTTCCAATTGCAGTAACATATCCATGTCATTGGTTGCCCATAATGATCGCGACATCGCCTTGAGATGTACACGTTCCACCTGCGCCAATTCGGACTCAATACCATTGAGCTCGTTACGGTAGGTTAAATAAAGCTGGATGCTGGTCAGGAACAAGGTGATCACGGAACTGATCAGAATAATCGCCAACGTGAGTCGGCGCGCCAGCGGCGAGCGAAATATCCGATGATGTTTATTGTCTTTGTTCACGGTGGTGTTGCCTGTTGATACGGCTGCAGCTTTTCACGTTTGATGCGTTGATAAAACCCCTCACGTTTTAACGCCCGTAAGGCCTCGGCAATCTTCGGGACCCGATCAGCATGGCGTTTGTGCATATAAATGAACATCTCGCGTGTGGCAAGCGGTGGCGTCAAGGCGCGTATCTCTTTCATTTGATGCTGTTGGATGTAGGCCTGACCCATCCAGCGGGTATACAGCGCTACTTCGATGCGATTGTGTGTGAGCAGTTGGAACAACTGGGCGGGATCATCGGCAGTGACCACCTGTTTGGCCCCCGTCATATGCTGTTCATAGATCTTCCAGCCCTTGATGAGGCCGACGGCCTGTTGGCGAATTACCTCCCAGTTAGCGGGGATGGCCTTGTTTTTACTGAAGGCAACAAACTCCCAGTCCAGGAGTTTCTCCGGCACGCGGATCAGGTTGGGATATTGTTGCTCAAGCCCGGCAACGCGGACCATATCGCCGTCTTCAATACCGGCATTGGCATTGATCAAACCGCGTTCGGCGGGCAGTTTGATCAGGCGTAACTCCGCGCCCGCACGGCGGAATGCCTCCGTTACCACGATATCGATAAAACCATCACCCTGTGCCGTGGTAAACGGCGGTTCATTGGTGTCATTGAGCACCAGGACGGGGCGCCCAACCGCCTTTACTGATGACGAGGCAAGGGCCAGCAATAAAAATAAGGTGACGGTAAAATGCCGGATATCTTGATATTTCATTGCCTTTCCATGGATTGATTGCCTATTGTATTTAGCGGCCTTAATCCGGAATATTTAGCCTTGCCTGATACGAGGTTTTGGTGTCTCAGGTTCTTAAAAACGCTGCATTTATGTCGCGAACATAAAGCAAAGAGTAGGTCAGTTGTCGCCATATTACCAGCTACAGAGGAAAAAACCGGCCGGGATGGGCATCCGGTGATGTGTTGATGTGACGACATGGGTGTTGTTTCCAGCATCTTGCGCCGGGCCTATTAACCGACAGCAATTTACCGATATGGCAGTTCTATTTTTTGCAAAACCCAGGCTGGGTTATCACGAAAAAAGGCGAATTCGCACAGAGCATCAACTACCGGATACCACTATCAACACCCTCGTGCAAACGGTTTTACGATACTAAATCGCAACATCATTTGTCGGTTGATGTATTTTATTATACGCATGACTGTGTTATAAATCAGGGATGTGATATATGTCGACTGAATTCCAACTCATTAATTCCGATTCTTCCTCATTTTGTCTCCACATGAACAGGTATCGTCACCGTTGTTTTGCTCATATCAGGAAACGCCCGTGAGCCGTGGCTGGGTATTCAGTGTTGTCATGATGGTGACATCGGCTAGCCATGCGGCAGCGCCTCCGCTGTCTTGGGAACGTTGCGTGGCTGAAGTAACGGAGAACAATGCCGAGCTCAAAGCAGCCAATAACAATGTGCAGTCTTCTGAATATCTTGCGCACGGCGCTTACAGCGGGTTTTATCCCCAGTTGTCAGGCAATGTTGCCTACAATTATGGCAACACTGGTTTTTCCTCCAACAGTACTAATCTGAATAGTGCCACTGCCAGCGCAACAGGAAGCTATTCGGCAACACTGGCGTTGAGCCAAAATTTGTTTGCCGGATTTCAGGATCAAGCCAGGGTTGAGCAGGCAACGGCCAATACGACGGTGTCGCGTACCACCCTGGAATTGACCCGCGCCCGCGTCAGCTTCGATCTTAAATCAGCGTTCCAGAATCTTTTTTTCGCACAAAATCTTATCAAGTTAACGCAGGATATTGTGCATAGACGTGAAGAGAATCTGCGTTTGGTGACGCTGCGATATCAAAGTGGCCGGGAGAACAAGGGTTCGGTCTTGCTCTCGCAGGCGTATCTGGCGCAGGCACAACTCGATTCATTACAGGCAAAAGACGCGATGACGGTAGCGCGTGCGCAATTGGCCAGAGTACTTGGCCGTGATCAGGATGAGGAATTTGTCGTAACGGGGTCAATACCCGTCCAGGAGCCTGATGCGCAACTTGATCTCAAACCATTGGCGGTGCAAACCCCCGATCACCAGCAGGCCATTGCGCAGGAAGACGCCGCACAAGCGTCATTACTCCTGGCACGCTCAGCGTTATACCCGAGTTTGAACTTGACCGGACAATATGGCTGGCAAGGCACGGACTTTTTTCCCGAGAATGATCGCTGGACAGTGGGGATTAATGTTTCCATACCAATTTATAGTGGCGGCAAGGATTATTACAACAGCAAAAGTGCAACGGCCTTGTCGGCGGCGGCAAGCTTTAACCGTGCGAGTCTTGACCGGCAGCTGCTGGCAAAATTGCGGCAAGCACACAACGCGTTGCTGGAGGCCGTGCAGCGACTCAAAGTGGATGAGGCATTTTATCTGGCCGCGATCACGCGCGCGCAGATCGCCCGAGAGAAATATAACAACGGGCTATTGTCGTTTGAGGATTGGGATGTGATTGAAAATGATCTTGTGTTGCGCGAAAAGAACCGGCTGCAAAGTGAACGTGATCGTGTTATCGCCGAGGCGTCTTGGGAA
>JANNJI010000463.1:0-12425 GCA_031405795.1 Gammaproteobacteria bacterium | reverse complement strand
GGCGCAAGAAGCATCAGTAAGGGAGGTTATTACTCATTGCCAAAAATGGCTTTTCCTGGTGGATTTTTGATAGGCTGCAACGCAGGCACTTTTAATATGGCAAGGTTAAAGGGTATTCATACCGCGATGAAATCAGGGATGTTAGCGGCAAAAAGTATTATTGAATCTATGTCACAGCAAGAAAATAATATAGCGAATATAACTCACAAACATATGGATAGGGTTCGTCAATCTTGGCTCTGGTCTGAGTTATATAGCGCAAGAAACAGAGGGTCTTCCTTGCATAAATTTGGTTTATTGGCAGGAGGGCTTTTCAATCTCTTTGAAGACAAAGTGATCGGTAACCACTCTTTTTTTTCCATTAGGGATAAAAGAAAAGATCACCAGTGTTTAAAGCCTGCACAACAATGTTCACCAATAAAATACCCCGCTTATGATGAAAAAATAAGTTTTGATGTTTCATCTTCATTGGTGCTGGCCAATATTACTCATTCTGATGATCAGCCTTGCCATATCCTTTTGGAGGATAAGAAACTTCCTATTGAATACAATCTCCCTTTTTACGAGGAGCCTGCGCAGAGATATTGCAGTGCAGGCGTATACGAAGTTTCTATATCGAATCAGAGCAAGAATATTCTTATAATCAACGCCCAGAATTGCATTCATTGCAAGGTTTGTGACATAAAAGATCCTGCACAAAACATCACCTGGACTGCACCTGAAGGAGGGGCGGGTCCAAATTATAGAAATATGTGACTCAATTTTTGAAGTTGGTTTTAGCTATAGAAATATGACCGAGAATCACGGAGAGGTATATCTTATGCTCCGGATAACATTACTGGGTTCAATTAGCTGGTGCATCCGGTAGGTTGATCCCAAAAATATCTGATTAGGCGTTTTAAGGACTTCAAAAAAAGATCTAATCCACTTTAACCCAGGTGTCGGGATAAAAAGACCGCAAAGGCACGGTAAAAATCTTTGAGAGTTCTCGCACCACCAAGGGGGTGAACATAAGCATTTCTTCATTAGTGTCATGCGGCGAGACACGAAAGTCGATCGCTCCTGGTTAGGTGTTGGCGATGAAGAGCAGTCCTGACACCGGCACGGGTTTCGCCGGTGGTAGGGACGTACCGTCATATACGACACAACGTCTGAGAAGTCATGCGTAGGCAGTACTTGTACCGCTGGAGGGTAGCCTGTGAAGGGGGCGAACAGGGCAGTCGTCGAACGGGAGACTCAGATGTCCCGTTTCGCAGACTGAGTATGGTGACTCACTTGGTTAATATGGTTATGAGTTGAATTTCCTATTCAGCCATCCAATAATAGCGCCATAAAGAAAAGCTACAATTATAAAAAGAGGCATAATTTCTTGCATTCCGATAGCTATAAAATGTGTTACCCAAGGAATATTTAAAATAAGCGACCAAATAATGCCTTTTTTAATTCCAATCTCCCCGCCAAAAGAAGACGTTTTTATTACCAAACTTAGAGTTGTCCAAAAAATTACAATAGTAATCATGTCGAGATAATGCCAATTTGGATCTAGGTTTGCTACCAAAATAGCATCAATGATTCCAATAAACAGTCCAAATGATAAAGCTTTTAAAATTATTTTATTCATGGTGATATTTAGCTCCTTTTATAGTTTCAGACATGCGTAATACGTTATGTTAATTTATGTGATACTTTGCAACAATTTACAGAGTTAGGATGTGAAAAGAATTTCACTCAAACCACCTACCGTCCTTGTTGTAGCTTTGTTTATGTTTCCTCGTCACGCCTCGAAGACTGCCTGCAACCCGGGTCCATTTTTGATTAAGTCTCTTTTTCCGCGACCATTAACTTTAGATTAAGTTTAGAATGGACATTTTTAGCCCAAAAGTGGATGGCATCCCAGTCTCGGTAATCACCTTCCAGAACCCCAAATATTGCGTATATACCTTTTGCTATTAGGCGAAACCCTAAAGACATCTTGCCATAATCCAGTACGCCCGCAAAACCCCCCACACTAATCGGCTTAACTTGAGGAAGCAAAGAGTATAATTTATCTGAATATGCCATAGCTGTGTGTCTGGCTTTTTCAGTTTGTTTAGACAGTGTCAGGCAAGTAAAAAAGAATGCCACAGGTAACTTGCTTAATATATTTTGATAGGTCATTACAAATTTTATTGCATCAGGCATCCATTTATCATACTGAATTGCACTCCCTATAATTACCGCCTCATAATTCTTTAAGTCTTTTACATTTTTAACCCACTTTATCTCTACTGTGGCACCACCACCTTGACATAATATCTTACCAATAACATCTGCAACCTCTCTGGTAGTTCCAAACTCGCTGGCATATGCAATCAGAATTTTGTGGTCACCCTGGTTGCCGCAGCTAGAATCCGGAAATTGGATACTTTCTGTTTCACCAGCTAATGGAAATAAGAGATTTTCCCCAACAGTCGCGGAGGGAATGATGCCGTCAGTTTTTTTGGTGATGTCAATAATACTATTATCTCTTGTTTTATCTTTCATGCAACCACATCCTTATGTTCAAAAATCGATCTCTAAAGCAATATAACACACTCGTATATGATGTGGTGTTGCTCACGGTATGTCAAGAAAATAGTAAGGCATAGTAGGTATGTTTCTGTCTAAAATTACCATACTTTTACAAAGTAAAAACATTTAATATTTTATCGTAGACAAGATCATAAAGGCCCCTGCTTCATGAAGGAACTTTAAGCACTTCACTAAAATCTGATCATTCGATATAACCAGCATGAGTAAGTAATTGACTATTCACGGAAGAAATGTTGATTCTGCATGACAAACTACTAACTGAATAAATCGGGCAATTGGCGTTGATACAAAGTAATACTATGAAGGTTCTTTCGAACAATGTGACTTATTCACATATACATTGTGTTTTAGATCACATCACTAATTATTAAGTAGTTGTTATAATGCTTTTTTGAGGAAGTCATATGGACGTCAGGAATGTTAATGGAACATAATAATGATCCGACGTTAAATAAATGTTAGCGTACCTGTACCTGTACCTGTACCTGTACCTGTACCTGTACCTTAATAAGTTGTGTGAATTTTCAAAAAGTGCAGTGTTAAAAATAGGAGCCTGTAAGATAATTTGTCTCCAGACCATAATTGTCAGTAGCAATCTTACGCCACGCCAAGGATTTCCCTACATTAACTTTTTTTCAGTACTCTGCCCGCTTCATAGAGTTGAAATAAGCCGGTCATATTATTGTGGCATATTTAATTTAGCTACCTGTTATATTTCACACAATATAACAATAGACAAAGAAATGAGCAAAATATCCAGGCCGATATTTGAACCTAAGCATCAACCAGGAAGTATCAGTATTAAAAGTAAGGCTGCATAAGGCTGCTACTTTTTCGATATCAGCCTTGATGAAAAACTTACGATGATAGAGCACTCAAAGACAGTTATGCCGTTAAAATGCCTTGTCAGGTTTTTTGGGATGCATTGCAGCAGTTATAAATATTGGGTGAAGTGTTCAAAACCTTTCACCCAGAACAGATAAAAGTAAATAGCAATGGTTAAATCGATATTTAATGAACGCAACGGTTTTGCCGAAGCCAGAACGATGGCCAGTATCGCGACGGATGGGCGCACCGCAGTAAGTCGCCATCACGCCAGACGATTAATGAGACAGAGTCCACTGATTAGCTTTCAGCAGGTGAAACATACGTAATGATCAAGGTTGCCACCACAACCAGTCGGATGTTTCGGCAGTTGCTGCTCTGGCATTATCAAATAAAAAAGTATGAGTTGCAAAGTCACTGTTGTGATAATGCGCCAATGTAACATTTTAGAAGTTTAAATCAGAATAGATATCACAGACAGGTTATCATTCATTTTCTGATACTAAGCTTGCGTTCATCGATTATGTCATGATTACTACAGCCAGGTATGACTAAGCCGTCATAATACCGGGTTGGCGCAAAATAGGCTGAAGAATAATATTTAATTGAATACAATGCTGTAGCCAAAAAACTAGATCACGGCATTTGCTTTTATTCAGTAAAAAATGAATCTATTTCTGTATCCGCAGAGAAAAAGGGAATATAAGGAGTTTGCCTGTCATGAAGATATTTAAAGGAATTACCGAAACGATAAGTTGTAGTACGCTGAGCTGCGGTACTAAGATAGTTGATACAAATATTTCTGAGCTTACAGTGCATGATATTGAAATGTTAATTGGTATTGTAAGTAAATTAAATCATGTAAATGATTATACGAATGCATTACCAATTCTCTATGAGATTGATGCTCTATTAGTTACCGATGGTACTGCTATCGGAATTTATAATCCGGAAACTAATAAGATCGAGAACATAGTAGCAACTATCGCTAAAGAATTCATACCTGAATTTGGTAGGTATACTTACCCAAAGATCAGAAATTGCGAGACGTTTTTCGAAAACCAGGAGGGAAAATTTTGCAGCTTCGTATACTTAAAATGCAAAGATAATTTACTACAAAATCGTCAAAGAGAAATTATTAGAATTGTTTTACCACACCTATATTCCAGCACAATGAGACTTTATCTGATATCCAGACAACTCTTAGTGCTTGGTTTAACGAGCCGTGAACTGGAGGTTATGCAATGGATTGCTACAGGAAAAGATAACTGGTCGATAAGTAAGATACTTGGGGTCTCCGAGCGAACTGTGAAGTTTCATAATTGCAACATCTATAGAAAACTTGGTGTCACGACAAAGTCAGAGGCAATTAGCTCATATCTCAGACTGGTATCCTCTAATGAATTTACTATAGTCGATACAACTGCGTAAGGAACTTGATGTGAAAAAATATTTCACTATACGATCAACATTATGGGCGACTCTATTGTTCCCTGCTGTTTTTATAGAACCAGGCGTGCAAGCAGCGGAATTCTCCGGTTCAATTGGGTTAGAAGGACGTTATTATTTTGACGATGCGGCCTTTACAAATCAAAAAGGAGGAGGATTATCTTTAGTTTTACAGTCTGAATTTCGTTATAAAGCAGATAATGATCTCAGTGTATTCACTTTCGTTCCATTTTACCGCCAAGATCAAAAGGATAAAGAGCGTACTCATGCTGATGTTCGCCAACTTGATTTAATTATGGCAAAGGGTGACTGGGAGTATCAAGGAGGTATTAGTAAGGTTTTTTGGGGAGTGACTGAATCAGCACATTTGGTTGATATTATTAATCAAACCGATGGGGTTGAAAGCATTGATGGCGAAGAAAAACTGGGACAACCTCTATTTAGGGTCAGTCATCTGCATGATGGTGGTTCTTTAAGTTTCTTTGTCTTACCTTATTTTCGTGAGCGGACTTTTGTGGGAGGAAATGGACGTTTACGTTCACAACTGCCGGTTGTTGCTGACGATGTCAGCTATGAGTCATCTAAAAAGAAAAAGCATATTGATTATGCGTTACGCTTACAACACACTTTTGACAAGATTGGTGTAGGGCTATCTTATTTTGACGGAACATCTCGTGCGCCAGATATTATCCCCGACCTTAATGCCGAGGTGTTAAAACAATACTACCCTTTAGTCAAACAAACTGGGCTAGACTTACAATATACTGGAGAGGCGTGGCTTTGGAAGCTTGAGGCGATTAATCGCGATTCCAAACAAAGAAACTATACCGCCACTGTAAGTGGTTTCGAATACACAGAACCAAGAGTAGCAGGTACTCGTCTTGATCTTGGTTTATTAGCCGAATATCTTCATGATTCACGCGGAGAAGTTATTGAAGCACCTTTTCAAAATGATTTGTTTCTTGGCGCACGCCTTGTTTTAAATGATATGAATGACACAGAACTCCTGGTGGGTGGATATTTCGATTTGGATAATCAGACTAAAAGTATTTTTGTGGAGGCTAGTATCCGTATAGAAAAAGATTTAAAGTTAAACATTGAAGCACAAGCATTTGTCGATGTTGATAAAGGAGATCCTTTTTACGATTTGAAAAAAGATGGATTTCTCCAGCTTGAATTACAGATATATTTTTAGGCTCTTCAGGAGGATGTTATTTTCAACCGGTTTCAGTCAATACTCACTATGGCTGCAATTCGGCGCGGCACGGATGTCGAGTCGTCTCTGGTAGGCGATGAAGATTAGTCTGGACATCGGCACGGATTTCGCCAGTGGTAAGACACCGTCATTGTTTACGGAACTCCAAGAAGTCATCCAAGAAGTTATGCATATGCAGAACTTATGGTAAAGCGTGGTTGACGGGGGCGAACCAGGGCAACAATGGCAGTCGCCGAACGGAAGGTAAAAGGGAGTCTCAGATGTCCAGTTTCGCATAATCGCCCAGAAGAACATATTGTTATGCTGATGGATGGGGCAGGATGGCGTTGTAACGATGATCTTAAAGCGGACGATACGAATACTGCGTTTGCTATCCTATAAGCCCGGACTCAATCCGATTGAACATATGAGGGATAAATAACGCGAAAAATTCTTTCACAATCTCGTCTTCGACAGTCTGGATGCGCTTGAAGATCAGTTTGAACGAGCCCTAAAAATACTTGAATACGATGAGGGTAGAGTTTATTCAATTGTGGCTTAGAATTGGGATTATCCCGTATTCCGCATCCCCGCCGCAATCGCATTGATGCTGCGCAACAGCGGGTCCAGCCATTGGTCGCGTTCGGCGTCACTTAAATTTGTATCGCGATAACGTTTCAACAGCAGCAGCTGAATCTGATTGAGGGGATCCAGGTAGGGATTACGCCGCGATAGCGAGACCGCCAACTGAGGTGTCTCGGCCAGCAGCGACGGTATCTTGGCCACACTCAATACATGTTTGAGCGTGCGTTGATACTCGGCATAAATTTCCTGATAGATTTTTGTTGCCTGAGTTTGATCCTGACATAACGTCGAATAGGTTTGTGCAATGCGCATTCCGGCCTTGAACAGGGCCATCTGGGTGTTGCTCAGTAAAGATCGGAAGAAGGGCCAATTACGGTACATCTTCTGTAACTGTGCCAGTCTTGCCGGATCACCCTCCAGCCATTTTTCCAATGCGGTGCCGATGCCGTACCAGGCGGGCAGGGTGTGCCGCGATTGCGCCCAGCCAAACACCCAAGGGATGGCGCGTATCGACGTTTTGGAACGATCATGTTTGGTGCGGTGTGCCGGACGCGATCCCATATTCAACAAGCGGATCTCTGACACCGGCGTGGCCTCATAAAAATAATCGAGTAATCCCGGGGTATGGTCGATCAGGGCACGGTAGTGTTGTTCACCGGTCGCCGCCAATTCCTGCATGGTGCGAAAGTACTGCGATTTCTCCGGCGCCGGTTCGGTAATCAGATTACGACTGGCCTTGAGCAAGCCGGTGACGCCCATGGTTAATTCATACACCGCTGTTTCATGGTTGCTGTATTTATAATAAAGCACCTCGCCTTGCTCGGTGAATTTGATTTCACCTTGTACGGTGCCAGCGGGTTGCGAGAGGATGGCTTCGTGCGTGGGCCCACCACCGCGGCCAACGGTGCCACCGCGACCATGAAACAAGCGACATAACACATTGCGTGATTTTGTTAAGGCGATGATTTTTTGTTGGGCCTGATAGAGGCTCCATGACGATGACAGGATGCCACCGTCTTTACACGAATCGGAATAACCCAGCATGACTTCCTGTTTGTTACCCGACGCCGCCAGCAGTGCGGCATAGGTTGGATTGTCGAGCAGTTGCTCCATGACCGGGACGATATGCGTGAGATCATCAATGGTTTCGAATAAGGGTGAGATGCGTATTTGGCAGAACCATTCGCTATCACGTTTGCCGACTAAACCGGCCAGCCAACCCAGCAGCAACACTTCCATCACATGGCTGGCAGCATGGGTCATGGATATCACGTAATTACCAAACGCATTCGGGCTGACCTCATGATGCATGTCATGGATGATCTGCAGGACCTCAATGGTCTCCCGTGCTTGCTCGGACAGCAGTGACTTGTTTAATACGGGCTTAGGTGTGGCCACCAGTTCGGATAACAACGCGAGTTTTTCCGCCTCATTCAGATTGTGATAGTCTTGTTGCGCAGTTGTTTGATGACTTCGGCCACGGTATTACTGTGGATCGTGGATTCCTGGCGGATATCCAGTTTCGCCAGAAAAAAGCCAAAGGTTTCAACCAGGCGGATCATGTCCTTGAGTTCACCATTGGCAATGATGCTATCGCCGTGGTATTTCAGTGAATCACGAATGACATAGAGGTCTTGTAATAAACCATTTTCATTGCGATAACCATAACCGGTATCGACATTGGCATTGCCCGCCATGCGTTGCATCAGGACATGGATCAGACGCCGCAGCCGTTGCCGCATGAAATATAACTTCCGTCGATACGGCTCATTCTTGAAACGATCGGGATGTTCGGCAAAGGTATCGGCGACCTCCTGTTCATCGCGGGCGAGGCTCTGCGAGAAGGGTTTGCTGGGTCGGCACAGCTTTATCGAGTGGGTGAGTAAATGACTTAGCGCAGTTATACGCTTTTCGTATTCCCGCAGCACTTCCAGGGCTTGCAGGCGCAAGGCAAGCACGGTGGTGTGCGGTTTCACAAACGGATTCCCGTCACGATCACCGCCGATCCAGGAACCAAACCGTATAAAACTGGGAACGGTGATTGCGCTTTCCTGTTCCGGGTTATTACCGTAAATACTGGTCAAGGCGCGTTCCATGTTACGATAGACGCGCGGCACGGCGGTAAACAGGCTTTCCTGAAAATGTTGCAGACCGTTTTTCACTTCGTCAATAACTTGCATGCGACGCGTGCGCACTTCATTGGTCTTGTACAATATCTGGATGTGCCGTTCGAGTTGTTCGGTGAGTTCTTCGCGCTCGGCACGGTTCATGCGGCCATTCATTTGTTGATTAATCACAAAGATGCGCCGCAGTGCTTGCATGATGGTCAAGCGTTTGGATTCGGTGGGGTGTGCAGTGAACACCGGGATGTACATTAAATGATCGAGCAAGGTTTGTAATTGATCGTTGCTGACGCCTTGTTTTTTTAGTTCACGCAAGGTGACTTCAAAGGAGCCCGGCCAGTGCGGTCCATAGCGGTCGGTATCGGTACGCCGCTGGCGGTGACTGTGATCCTCTTCGGCGATGTTCACCAAACTGAAATAAGTACTGAAGGCGCGGATCACCCGTGTCATGCTTTCACTGTCAAGGCTGTCAATCAAATGCAGCAAACGTTCATGTTTGGTCTGGTCATCATGTTTGCGCAGGGCGATGTGACCCTTGCGCAGGGTCTCCACCGCGATATAGACACGTTGGCCGGCATGCTGTTGTAGAATTTTACCTAACAGGCTACCAAGTAACCTGACTTGCTGGCGGAGCAGCTTGTCTTTTGTCTTGACAGCGGAGGGGCTGGTGGTACGGGTGGGGATTTTTTTGAGTTGTGCGATCATGTGTTTGTGGGTGAAATTGAAAATGAGCGTCTATTATACTCGGTATCATCCTGACTGTGTCCAACGAGGTAGTGGGTTAACCCGGCCAGACTATGGTGTTAGACTGGATATTTGACAAGGAATAGACGATGTCGCTGTTGACTAAATCACCTGCCTGGCAGGCGTTACAAACGCATTTCCAAGCTGTCCACAACCTGCACATGCGTGATCTTTTCTCACAGGATCCGCAACGTTTTAAGCGGTTTTCCTTACGATTTAAAGATATTTTGCTCGATTTTTCCAAAAATCGTATCACTGAGGACACCTTAGACCTGCTCCGCGCGCTGGCCAAAGAACGGGATGTGTCCGGCTGGATTACGCGGATGTTTCGCGGTGACAAGATCAACCATACTGAACAACGCGCTGTTTTGCATGTGGCCTTGCGGAATCGTTCCGGGCGGCCGGTACAAGTGGATGGCCAGGACGTGATGCCGGATGTGACGGCCATGTGGGACAAAATGCGTCAGTTCAGCGAGGCCGTGCGTTGCCGCAAATGGCTGGGGTATAGCGGCCAGACCATCAGCGATGTGGTGAACATCGGTGTGGGGGGCTCCGATTTGGGACCGCTGATGGTCACCGAGGCGTTGCGCTCCTATGCGATCCATGATTTGCGCGTGCATTTTGTCTCAAACGTGGACGAGAACCACATTAATGATACCCTTGCACGTGTCAATCACAACACCACCTTATTTATAATCGCTTCCAAGAGTTTTACCACCCAAGATACCCTGGTCAATGCGGAAGCGGCCCGTGACTGGTTCTTACAGCGTTCGCAACAACCGGATTCCGTGGCAAAACATTTTGTCGCTGTGACCAATAATGTGTCCGCTGCCCGTGAGTTTGGCATTGAAGCGGCGAATATTTTTAATATGTGGGATTGGGTAGGGGGACGTTTTTCCATGTGGTCCTGCGTTGGCCTGTCGATTGCGATTGCGATTGGTATGGATAAATTTGAGCAAATGTTACAGGGTGCGCATGACATGGATGAGCACTTTCGCACCGCGCCGTTGGCCGAGAACTTACCGGTCACGCTGGCCTTGCTGGGCATCTGGTATAACAATTTTTTCAACGCTGAGAGTTATGCCGTGTTGCCCTACGATCAGCATTTAGAGCATTTACCTGCCTATTTGCGGCAAATGGATATGGAAAGCAATGGCAAGCGCGTTGATCGTCATGGCAAGGTGGTGGATTACAGCACCGGCCCGATCGTTTTTGGCCAATTGGGGATCACCGGGCAACACGCGTTTTATCAATTGTTGCACCAGGGTACCAAATTAATTCCGGCGGATATTATTGCCCCGATATCGATTCGACGTGAGATTAAAACGCAGCATCTGGTGCTGTTGGCCAACGTCTTTGCACAAACCGAGGCGTTGATGTGTGGCAAGACTGAACAAGAAGCGCGCGCCGAAATGCAAGCAGAGGGTCTGCCGGAGGCGGAATTGGCGGCACTGCTACCTTACAAAGTTTTTCCCGGCAACAAACCCACTAACACCATCCTGTTTCGTACCTTGGATCCACAGACCTTGGGCAGCCTGGTGGCGTTGTATGAGCATAAGGTATTTGTGCAAGGCATCATCTGGGGGATCAATTCTTTTGATCAGTGGGGTGTTGAACTCGGCAAACTGATGGCGAAACGCATCCTGCCCGAATTAAACAATGACAAGCCGGTGACTAACCATGATAGCTCGACTAATGGCTTGATCAATTATTACAAAGTGTTGCGCAACAAGAATAATTCGGCGGGAGATGCTTGAGGTGGTAGCCGAGGTCGGACTCGAACCGACACGCCCGAAGGCACAGCATTTTGAGTGCTGCGTGTCTACCAATTCCACCACACGGCCATAAGGGGGCACATTATAGACATTTTCCCGGCGCTGGCAAATGTTAAATGGGCTTCGCCCAAAACGATAGTGATATCAGGGTAGAACCGGCGCGTATGACACGCATGCGCTTGATTATAGTATGAGTAGAAAGCATCCCCCATAACCAATCTGGCATAATCGCAGCATGGACGATCAAGCACTACACACCCTTAAGACCATTTTTGGTTATCCGGCGTTTCGCGAACACCAGCAAACGATTATCGGGCAGTTGATTGAGGGGAAAGACGCCGTGGTGTTGATGCCCACCGGCGGTGGCAAGTCGCTGTGTTATCAAATTCCGGCTATTGTCCGTCAGGGTACTGGCATCATTATTTCACCGCTGATCGCGTTGATGCAAAATCAAGTGGTTACCCTCAAGCAATTGGGCGTGCGTGCGGCCTTTCTGAATTCGACCCAGAACGCGGCGACCGCGCAAGCGGTGGAACAACAGTTACAACGCGGTGAACTGGACTTGTTGTATGTCGCGCCGGAACGCTTAGTGACCGCACGCTTTCTTAACTTGCTGGATCGGACGTCGATAGCATTGTTCGCTATTGATGAGGCCCATTGTGTCTCACAGTGGGGTCACGATTTTCGCCCTGAATATATACAACTGTCGGTGTTGCACCAACGTTACCCGCAGATTCCGCGTATCGCCCTCACTGCCACCGCAGATGAAGTCACCCGGCAGGAGATCATAAAACAATTGGCCTTGGAGAAGGCTGAGTTATATATCTCCGGTTTTGATCGGCCCAATATTTGTTATCGCATCGCTCAGAATCAGGACAATGCGCGTGAATCCTTGCTGCGTTTTATTCGCGACGAACATGACGGTGAAGCGGGGATTGTTTACTGTCTGTCGCGCAAAAAGGTAGAACAAACCGCTGATTGGTTAGAGAGCAAAGGACTCACCGCCTTACCGTATCACGCCGGGTTATCCGCCGAGGTCCGCCAGCAAAATCAAGATCGGTTTTTGACAGAGGAGGGTGTGATTCCCGCGCCGACGCAACCGCGCCGATGTTTACGCGGTGAGCGCCTGCCGCAGCGCGCCGAGAAAGCGCGCATTCT
>JANNJI010000462.1:0-1724 GCA_031405795.1 Gammaproteobacteria bacterium | reverse complement strand
AATAAAGTCGGCACCGTATATTGTTATTGGCACTCTACTGGCTGGTTTTTCTTTATGGTATAAAAACACGGGGCACCCGGAATGCGTGAGGTTACTGGACATTAACGCGGCGTACATTTCGTTACTGCTGGTCTGTTACGTCTTACCAGTCGGATTCCTGGTGGTGTCGTTCCAATTGTTTGGAACAGGAATGAAGACAATGCGAACGGGGTACTCTCAGCCACTCGACTCTGCCGTGTTCAGGGACACGATTGCGAAGAAAGGTCTCTTATCAACAACTCGTGGCATTGTGCTCCTGGTGTTACCGGTATTCGCGGGTCTCGTTGTGTATCTTGGAAACGATGCCTATACCCAAGCCACCGGAGGGAAGAGCATGCACGAGATAGCCCGGAAGCTTGAGGCCAAATGCCGGTAACACATAACATGTCGCTCAATCTGGCTCTGCGTTAAACAAAAAATAAAGAAAACAATGCCCGTCCCTTTTTTAAAACACAATCTGGAAATCATTGAAACGTTAAGTCTGTGATGAAAAGAATGAGAGAACTTGCTCCGATACTATTATCAATAGGGTTTGTTTTTCTCGGGATATTTAATCTTGATAAATCAAATGCACATTCAAGCGTTAGTTGGACGATAATATTATTTTTCGGTTTTTGCGCTATTGCACTTATATTATCAAAGCTATATAAATCAGCCCCCGGAAGCACAAGTCTGCTAAATTCTACTGCTGTAGCAACCTTAAAAAGCGGCAAAGATTTTGAGCTGTTAATAACCGATGAAGCCGTGACTTTAGTGTGCATCGAAAACAAAGAAGAAAAAATACTTGTCTGGGCGGATTTAACAGGTGTATTTGCTATAGCAATAGATGCATTTCCTGTTGGTGGATTAAGTTGGGTTCTGCACAAGGGTAATGATACACTCGAAATACCCTGGGAATCAAAAAATAGCGACGTACTATTAACGCAAATGCAATTGCGCCTGCCTGGATTTGACAATGAGGCGGTGATAGAAATGTCTGGTACTTTACATGGATTCAGAAAAATCTGGTCAAAGACCTGACAGATACTTCGCGTTTAAAGTATTTGTAGCACCTACCACTAATATAGCAGGGATGTATGCGAGAAAAGTTAAAGCAAAAAATCATCGACGTTTGTAACAGCAAAATCGAGAAACAAGGAACGGACGTTGGCTTGTCATTCTATGCGTTTTTTTCAAATAAAAATGATAATCCACAACTATTAATGGAAGCCGCCGAATGGTGGATCATGACCCATAAATTAGATCATTTTGAGAAAGCTATAAAGATTTTAAAAATGGTACAAGCAAGTCAGTAACAAGCCAACAACGCCACTCTGGTTATAGAGGCCGGGGTCAATTTATGATTAAATCACCTAACATCTTTACGAGGGAGCAAGCCATCCCCATTTTATAAATATCTTTTGTCCCTCGGCAGATTGAAGGAAATCGGCGAATTCCCTGGCCAATTTCTTGTTTTTAGATTGAGTGGTGATAGCAATACCACATGAACGATAAATAGTGTTGTCGGCCTCGGTGTTAATCAAATCGGCGGTCGCGGGACTTTCCTTTTGCCATATGGTCCAGATGAGCCAGGCGTCATAACTGGAATCACGAGCCCAGAGTTTTTTGGCGTCGCCACTATTGGCAGCAACAAAACCGATATTACGGCGAATCCCCTCGACAAGTTTGACGTTGCCGGTACGCCC
>JANNJI010000461.1:0-10372 GCA_031405795.1 Gammaproteobacteria bacterium | reverse complement strand
CATTGATCGCACTAATGGGGACTATGAGACGTTTCGTCGTTGGGAAGTGGTTGCTGATGATGCAATAGAGCACCCGGTGCGTCAGATGACACTGAGTGCTGCGCAGTACGATGATCCGAGTATTAAGATTGGTGACTTTATTGAAGAACCAATAGAGTCAGTTGAGTTTGGCCGTATAGCTGCCCAAACCGCCAAACAAGTAATTGTGCAAAAGGTGCGCGAAGCCGAGCGGTCCCAGGTGTTTGATGAATACAAGGACCGGGTAGGTCAACTTGTCATGGGAGTGGTTAAACGTATCGAACGTGGCAATGTTTATATGGATTTGGGTAGTAATACCGATGCGATTATCCCGCGCGAAGAAATGATCCCGCGTGAATCAGTGCGTAATGGTGATCGTGTGCGCGGCTTGCTAAAAGAAGTGCGGCCTGAGGCACGTGGCCCGCAATTGCTGGTTAGCCGAACAGACCCGCGTTTCCTGACAGAATTATTCAAAATCGAGGTGCCGGAAATCGCGGAAGGTTTAATCGAGTTGCTTGCGGCCGCGCGCGATCCGGGATCACGGGCAAAGATTGCAGTGAAGAGCACTGATAAGCGCATTGACCCAGTAGGTGCGTGCGTTGGTATGCGGGGTTCACGGGTACAAGCCGTTTCCAACGAGTTAGCGGGAGAACGTATCGATATCGTTTTATGGGACGTTAATCCGGCGCAATATGTGATCAATGCCATGTCACCTGCAGAAGTTGAGTCCATCGTTGTGGATGAGGATTCGATGAGTATGGATATCGCGGTGAAAGACGAACAATTGTCCCAGGCAATCGGTCGTGGTGGCCAGAACGTCAAGTTAGCCAGCGAACTTACCGGCTGGGAATTGAACGTAATGTCACAGAATGATGCGGAGGCCAAAAGCGACGCTGAGAATGATAAGGTGCAAAAAATGCTGATGGAGGCCTTAGGTGTCGACGAAGAAGTGGCGCAAATCCTGGTGCAAGAAGGGTTCTCAACGATTGATGAAGTTGCTTATGTACCGAAATCAGAAATGCTGGCGATTGAAGAATTTGATGAACAGATTGTCGATGAGTTGCGTGGCCGTGCAAAGGATGTGTTATTGGCTCGTGCCATTAGCAGTGAAGAGGTGCGTACTGGTCACGCGCCCACAGAAGATTTGTTAAAAATGACGGGTATGACAGAGGAGATCGCCAATAAACTTGCGCAACGTGGAATTTTTTCAATGGAAGATCTCGCTGAGCAATCCGTTGGCGATCTGCTTGAGATTGAAGGGCTGGACGCCAAAACAGCGGCACAATTGATCATGACTGCACGTGAGCCATGGTTTGCAGCAGAACCAGCTGGCGTATAAATATAACGATTATGTGTGTGAAGGTGTAACAACAATATGGCCGAAGTGACAATTAGACAATTTGCAGAAGTGGTCGGGATCTCGATTGATCGTTTGCTTGAACAACTGCAAGAGGCAGGCGTGCAGGTGGCGGACCCTGATGCAATGATATCCGATGCAGAAAAAATGGAACTGCTCGGTCATTTACGGCGTAAACACAGCACGGGAGATGACGAGGATGTTGCGGAATCGAAAAAAATCACATTAAAACGCAAGACCTCCAGTGAGCTAAAGTTAGCAAACTCACAAGGTAAGACCAAGTCAGTCACAGTCGAAGTACGTAAAAAACGTACTTACATTAAACGCAGTGTTGTTGTTGAAGAAGAAACCAAGCGCATAGAAGAAGCCAAGGCAAAACGTGCCGAGCACATAGCTGTGCAGGAAATAGTCGAGCGCGAAACCAAGCGTAAGGTTGATGAACTAGACAGCAAACGTCAGGCAGTGGACGAAGTCCATACTCGTACTATTGAAGAGGCCAAAGAGGTAGAAAAACAGCGTGCGCTGATGGAAGCAAAGCGTGTTGTTGAGAAGGAACTGGCTAAGCAGGCGGTCAAACCTGACGAGGATGAAGGCGTCGAGAGTCGCAATAAAAAACGTGGTCGTCGTAAAGAACGGTTTGACGATGCAGATGTGCTTGTTGAAGCAGAAGTCGCTGTGGTCGATGAAGAGGCGCAACCTGCGCGTGAGGAGCTTCATGTCAGTGCCGATATGGCTGGTCGACGTAAACGTAAACAGAAACACAAGAAGGTGAATGTTCAACCGTCAGAAGAGCATGGGTTTACCATGCCAACTGCGCGGGTGGTACGTGAAGTATCCGTTCCTGAAACCATGACGGTGGGTGAGCTGGCGCAAAAGATGTCAGTTAAGGTTGCCGAGGTGATCAAGGTGTTAATGAACCTGGGTACCATGGCCACGATTAACCAGGTCATTGATCAAGCCACAGCGGTTGTGGTGGTTGAAGAATTGGGGCACAAGGCGAAGTTGACCAAGGCCGATGCCATTGAAGATACGATTGTTGAAGAAGAATCCTCGGCCAATGCCATCGCAAGGCCGCCAGTGGTGACGATCATGGGGCACGTCGATCACGGCAAGACCTCACTGCTGGATTATATCCGTCGTACCAAGGTCGCAGCGGGTGAAGCCGGTGGTATTACCCAGCATATTGGTGCCTATCATGTTGAAACCAAGAATGGTGTTATCACTTTCTTAGATACCCCAGGTCATGCGGCATTTACTGCGATGCGTGCGCGTGGCGCGAAGGCGACTGATATTGTGATCTTGGTCGTGGCAGCGGACGATGGGGTGATGCCACAAACGCGTGAATCAATCCAGCATGCGAAAGCGGGCAATGTGCCATTAATTATTGCCGTCAACAAGATTGATAAACCCGACGCCGATCCGGAACGGGTGCGTAATGCCTTGGTACAAGAAGGTGTGGTGCCTGACGACTGGGGCGGTGATACGATGTTTGTGAATGTGTCCGCGCGTACCGGCGAGGGCGTTGATAAGTTATTGGAAGCCATTCTTCTGCAAGCCGAAGTACTGGAATTAAAAGCAGTGGCTGACGGCCCGGCGCGTGGCGTCATCATTGAATCGCGCTTGGATAAAGGGCGCGGCCCGGTTGCCACGATTCTGGTACAAAAAGGTACCTTGCGTAAAGGCGACATCGTGTTGGCGGGTTTTGAATATGGGCGTGTGCGCGCCATGCTGGATGAAAATGGTAAACAGGTTGATGCCGCCGGTCCTTCCATGCCAGTCGAAGTGCTGGGGCTTTCCAGTGTCCCCAATGCCGGTGATGAGGCGACAGCTGTTGCCGATGAGCGTACCGCGCGTGAGGTTGCCGCCTTCCGTCAAAGCCGGTTCCGTGATGTGAAGATGGCGCGCCAGCAGTCAGTCAAACTTGAGAATATGTTTTCGCAAATGCAGGAAGGGGAAGTGCGCACGCTCTTTATTGTGCTCAAGTCTGATGTACAAGGTTCTGCTGAAGCAATCAGTGATGCGTTACAAAAATTATCGACCGATGAAGTGAAAGTGAGAATTATCACCAGCGGCGTGGGTGCGATCACTGAATCTGACGTCAATCTGGCAGTGGCTTCCAATGCGATTGTAATCGGATTTAACGTGCGCGCGGATGTGGCGGCTAAACGCCTGATTGAAGAAGAAGGTGTGGATCTACGCTACTACAGCATCATTTATGAGTTGCTTGATCATGTCAAACAGGCAATGAGCGGCATGCTCGCGCCATTATTCAAAGAATCAATTGTCGGTATTGCTGAAGTACGCGATGTATTCCGTTCTCCCAAGTTTGGCAACATTGCCGGCTGTATGGTCACACAGGGTGCCGTTAAGCGTAATAATCCCATTCGTGTATTACGTGATAACGTGGTTATTTATGAAGGTGAACTTGAATCCTTGCGGCGCTTCAAAGATGACGCCGGTGAAGTTAAACAAGGGCTTGAGTGTGGCATTGGCGTGAAGAATTACAACGATGTTCAACCAGGCGATCAGATCGAAGTATACGAACGTATACAGATTCAGCGGACGATTTGATTATCTATTTTCTTGCTCAGTTGTCCCCTGCATTGCTTACAGCGATTTTTATCTATGCCAAGAGACTTTGATCGTACTCGCCGGATCGCGGAACAGATTCAACGCGAACTGGCGAAATTGATCCAAATGCAGATGAAGGATCCGCGTCTGGGCATGGTGACCGTTGCTTCAGTCGAAGTCAGCCGTGATTTATCGAATGCCAAGGTCTATGTCACGGTGTTCAATAAAGACGACAATCCCAAGATAGCAATTGAAATACTACAAAATGCCGCCGGTTACTTGCGGCATGAATTGGGCAAGCTGGTGAAATTGCGTATCCTTCCGCAATTGCGCTTCATCTACGATGATACCGTTGCCAAGGGGGCGCACATGTCCGCTTTAATTGCACGCGCTGTCGCGGAAGATGCTGCCGGATCGGACGAGGATGGTGATGGCAAATAGACGAGCTAAAGGTCGCCCGGTCAATGGCATCTTACTGTTGGATAAACCCATTGGTTTAACTTCGAATGCAGCGCTACAGCAGGCCAAACGGCTGTTTAATGCCAATAAGGTAGGCCACACTGGCAGCCTGGATCCTCTGGCCAGTGGGTTATTGCCTTTGTGTTTTGGTGAGGCAACCAAGATGTCGGGATTTTTACTGGATGCGAATAAGGCTTACACCGGCAAATGTCGCTTAGGTGTACGCACCACCACAGCGGACGCCGAAGGGGCTGTTATTGAACAACACCCAGTGCCCGTGCTCACGTCGAAGCAGATAATCCAGGTATTAGCGAAGTTTCAGGGTGAGATCGAACAGATCCCACCAATGCATTCAGCAATCAAGCATCACGGTACACCCTTATACAAATTGGCTCATCAGGGCATTGAAATTGAGCGCCAGCCGCGAAAGGTGCACATCTATGAGCTGGGACTGGTGGATGAATTACGTCTGGACGAATTTTCATTTTATCTACGCTGCTCTAAAGGGACCTACGTGCGCACCTTGGCCGAAGACATTGGCAGGGCAATCGGTTGTGGTGCGTATTTGAGTGGGCTACGGCGAACCCTGGTTGGCCCGTTTGCAATTGAAAACGCGGTAACACTCGATCACCTCAGCCAACGAGCAGCAGAAGCGGGTCCTGAGTCTCTGAACAACTTGTTATTGCCGGTTGAGGCAGCGCTGGCACAGTGGCCTGCCATTCATTTGACCGAAAGCTCCGCCTTTTATGTTCGCCAGGGCCAACCGGTGCAGGTGGCGAAGGCCCCGACCACTGGCTGGGTTCGGTTGTTTACCCAAAATGAGTGTTTTCTTGGAGTTGGCGAGATATTGGATGATGGTCGTGTCGCACCCCGTCGACTTGTCGATATCCGTGCCTAATCGGCAATTTCCCTTGTAACTTGATGAGATGCGCAGGTAAAATACGCGACTGTTTTTTTGACCTGATTAATAATATAGATACAGGAGTTTAGAATGTCACTGAGCGCCCCCGTTAAGGCCCAGATCATGAAAGATTACCAGCGCGATGCCAAAGATACCGGCTCGCCCGAGGTGCAAATCGCTTTATTATCTGCAAATATTAATGAGCTGTCCGACCATTTCAAAGCCCACGTGAAAGATCATCATTCGCGCCAAGGTTTGCTCGCCATGGTAAGCCAACGCCGCAAGTTGTTGGATTATCTGAAGAATGAAGATATTGAACGCTATCGAGACATCATCACACGTCTTGGTCTTCGCAAGTAACACCTGACACAAGAGGTAACGATGACTGCTCCCCTGAAAAAAGAATTTACATTTGGCCGTCACACCATACGCATCGAAACGGGGGAAATAGCCCGTCAAGCTACGGCGTCGGTGATGGTAAGCATGGATGATACCGTAGTGCTGGTGACAGCAGTGGTTGAAAGGACGGCGGAAGAAGGTCGTGATTTTTTCCCCATGACGGTTAATTACCTTGAAAAAACCTATGCGGCTGGCCGCATCCCAGGCGGTTATTTCCGTCGCGAAGGCAAACCAACCGAAAAAGAAACCCTCACCAGTCGTTTAATTGATCGGCCTTTACGTCCGCTGTTCCCTGAAGGGTTCACCAATGAAGCGCAGATCGTCGCGACCGTATTGTCCGTTGACCCTGAAATTGATCCCGATATCCCAGCGATGATTGGTGCTTCGGCGGCCATGGCGTTCAGTGGTGCCCCTTTTAATGGTCCTATCGGTGCGGCCCGCGTTGGTTATAAAGATGGCCAATACATTTTAAACCCGAGCGCCACCGAGCTGGTGGAGTCGTCGCTGGATTTAGTGGTTGCCGGTACTGAGAATGCAGTGTTAATGGTCGAATCCGAAGCCAAGATATTGTCGGAAGAAATCATGCTCGGCGCCGTCATGTTTGGTCACGAACAGATGCAAGTCGTTATCAAAACTATTAAAGAAATGGCGAAGACCCTTGCGGTACAACCGTTTGCGTGGGAAGCCGCAAAAGTCGATGCAACGCTTAAACAAGCGGTGATCAGCGCGTGTACGACTGATTTGCAAGCGGCCTACCAAATTCGTGAGAAACAAGCGCGTTATACCCGCATTGATGAAATCACCAAGGCGGCGTTGAAAAAAATGCGCAGTGAAGACGGTAAAAACGAACAGCCTATCCTGAATCTTCTCGAAGAGATCAAGAGCAAGATCGTGCGTGGTCGTATCATCGCCGGGGATAGCCGTATTGATGGTCGCGATACCAAGACGGTTCGCCCAATCACAATCAAAACCGGTGTATTGCCACGTACTCATGGCTCCGCCTTGTTTACCCGAGGTGAAACACAAGCCTTGGTGGTGACGACACTGGGTACGGAACGCGATGCGCAGCTTATTGATGCATTAGAAGGCGTCTATAAAGATCCCTTTATGTTGCAATACAACTTCCCACCGTATTGCGTGGGTGAAACCGGCCAGGTCGGCAACCCCAAGCGCCGTGAAATCGGCCATGGCCGTTTAGCCAAACGCGGCGTCAAGGCAGTCATGCCGGATGCGAAAGGTTTTCCCTATAGTGTGCGTGTGGTCTGCGAGATTACCGAGTCTAATGGTTCAAGCTCGATGGCCAGTGTCTGTGGTAGCAGTTTGGCATTGATGGATGCCGGTGTGCCACTCAAAGCACCCGTCGCCGGTATTGCGATGGGCTTGATCAAAGAAGGCGACAAGTTTGCCGTGATCACCGATATCCTGGGTGATGAAGATCATCTCGGCGATATGGATTTCAAAGTGGCCGGTAGCAAAGACGGTATCACCGCCTTGCAGATGGACATCAAGATCGACGGCATCACCAAAGAAATCATGAAGGTGGCCTTGGCCCAGGCCAAAGAAGGGCGTCTGCATATCCTGGAAAAGATGAATGCCGTGATTTCTCAACCGCGCGAGCAAATGTCAAAGTTTGCCCCACGTTATGTGACACTCAAGATCAATCCGGACAAGATCCGCGATGTGATCGGCAAGGGTGGCGCTACCATTCGTGCAATTACCGAGCAGACCGGTTGTGCAATTGATATCGACAATGATGGTACGGTGAAGATTGCCTCCAATGACGTCAAAGCGGCGGAAGAAGCCCGTCGTCAAATTGAGCAACTCACCGCCGATGTCGAAGTCGGTCGTATATACGAGGGTAAGGTTTCCAAGCTGATGGATTTCGGTGCCTTTGTCACGATCTTACCGGGTCGCGACGGTCTGGTGCATGTCTCGCAGATTTCGCATGAGCGCGTTGAAAATGTCGGCGACAAACTCAGTGAAGGTGAACAGGTTCGTGTGAAGGTACTGGAAATCGACAAGCAAGGCCGGATTCGCTTGAGCATCAAGGCGGTCAGCGAGCCCGCATGATAAAGCAATAAATCTGAGTCGTTAGAAAAGGGCCCGCCCGGGCCCTTTTTTTTGCACACTCCTTGCATCTATCCCAAGGAATAGCCCGATCTGCCGGGCCAAGTAGGGATTTGACCGAGGAAGTTTGCTATGCACATGATCAGATTTGTTGCTGTTGCCATTACTTTGTTTATGCTCTTTGCCTGTACGGGTACCAGTGTTGTTGCACCGCCGGAAGACATCAAGGCAACCCACTCGGCGATGATCTTTGGCTATGTTGAGGCCGATGAGGGCCCAATCGAACAGGTCGACATATACGAGTACGGCAATGTTTATATACCGCCATTTCGTAAACCACCGCGGGTCCTGGTTTATGATAACGGTATTTTTATGGTCGAGAATCTCAAGCCAGGTAAATACATCATCGCTGGATTTCGCTCTAGCACGAATCATTACGACATGGCCCGCAGCGTCCGCCAAACCTATCAACGTGTAGTGAACATTGATGCCGGTGAAATTCAGTATGTTGGATCTTTCCATGTGCAGGTCACCGAAAAAGGTAAGATCAACTACGGCAATTTTGCGGTGACACAATTACAACGCCCTGGTGAACGGGATATTTTAAAACATCTGTACGGTGTTACTGAAAGTACCGGCTGGCAAAACAAGATTGAACGTCGCTTGAAAGAATTACGGCAGTAGTATGGTGTAGCTATGCTGTCGAAGTGATAATGTTTGCATTTAGCTATAGATAACAAGGTAGTATCTTGACATGCTCAAGCGAGGAAACCCATCGCAGCGAGGCACAGCGAGAACATCGGGACCATACCGACTTAGGCCTGGATTGATATTTTTAGCGCCAGCCCCCACACTGTGCGCATTCAGTATGCCAACAAGGTAAGTGGGAAAAGTTATGCCAATTTATGAATACGACTGCACCGCCTGCGGCCAGTCCATCGAAAAATTACAAAAACTCAGCGACCCACCGTTGTTGGATTGCCCTGTATGTGGTGCTGCCGCCTTGAAAAAACGTATTTCCGCCTCTGGGTTTCGCTTGAGTGGCGGTGGTTGGTACGAGACGGATTTTAAAGGGGGCAACAAAAAGAATTTGAGCGAAGGTGGTGGTAGCACCGACAGTACTTCCGGCAAACCCGTGGCAATCTCAACGGATACCGCCAAAACCACGAAAGTGGCTGATAAACCCGCTTCCTCAGAGTAAAACACCGTGTTCTGATTTGTCATGCTTGCGCCGTTCCGGCCAAGGCCGTAACATCCCCGCCTTCCTTTTTTCTCAAATAAGCGAATATGCGTACACACTATTGCGGACAGATCAACGAACAACACATTGACCAAACCGTGACTGTTTGCGGTTGGGCTCATCGGCGTCGGGACCATGGCGGTGTCATCTTTATCGATATACGTGACCGTGAGGGGCTGCTGCAGGTTGTTTACAACCCCGACATCCCGGTTGTGTTTGCCAATGCTGAGCGGGTGCGTAGTGAGTTCGTGCTCAAGGTTGTCGGTAAGGTTCGCCGTCGCCCGGCGGGCACCGAAAATACACATCTGCCCACGGGCCAAATCGAGTTAGTGGGTCAGGAGCTGGAGATTTTAAATCGCGCCGAAACACCGCCGTTTATGCTGGATGACGAGACTGTCACTGAAGAAAACCGGCTACGGTACCGGTACCTGGATTTGCGTCGGCCGATGATGCAACAACGGTTGAAATTGCGTACCCAGGTGGCGCGTTACTTCCGTCATTTCCTTGATGACCAGGGTTTCATGGAGATCGAAACCCCTATGCTCACCCGTGCCACCCCTGAAGGTGCACGTGATTATCTGGTGCCTAGCCGCACCCACCCAGGCGAGTTTTTCGCCTTGCCGCAATCTCCGCAATTGTTCAAACAGTTGTTAATGATGTCCGGTATGGATCGTTATTATCAGATCGTGCGTTGCTTCCGCGATGAGGACCTGCGTGCTGATCGGCAGCCCGAGTTTACCCAGTTGGATATCGAAACCTCCTTCATGGATGAGAAAGCGATCATGACCCTCATGGAAGACATGATCCGCGAGGTATTTGCCAAAGTGCTGGAAATACCGTTGCACAAACCCTTCCCACGCATGACCCATGCGGAGGCCATGCGGCGTTATGGTTCGGATAAACCCGATTTACGCATTGCCTTGGAGCTGGTTGATCTGGCCGATGTCATGGGGGATGTTGACTTCAAGGTATTTAGTGGCCCCGCCAAAGACCCGCAGGGGCGAGTCGCTGCCCTGTGCTTGCCCAATGGCAGTGAATTAACCCGTAAGGAGATCGACGACTACACGCTGTTTGTCGGCATCTACGGCGCCAAGGGACTGGCCTATGTGAAAGTCAATGATGTCACGAAGGGCCGCGAGGGTTTGCAATCCCCAATTATTAAAAATCTGACTGATGCCGCCATTAGTGCAATTTTAGCGCGTACTGCGGCCAAGAACGGTGACCTGATTTTCTTTGGCGCTGATAAAGCGAAGATCGTCAATGAGGCGTTAGGCGCCTTGCGGATTAAGTTAGGCCATGACCGCGGCTTGCTCCAGCATGGTTGGCGGCCTTTGTGGGTGGTGGATTTCCCGATGTTCGA
>JANNJI010000460.1:0-1861 GCA_031405795.1 Gammaproteobacteria bacterium | reverse complement strand
TTCGTCGCCTTCCTCCTCTACGTCTTCCGGCGGCTGGGGCGGCTGCGCGCGATCGCAGTCAACCCGCAGGTTGGGTGTGGATGCTGGGTGGCTTGATGATTGGTTTGTTTGTCGCGTTTCTGGTGTATCTGAACAACAACACCCACCCCTCGCGAAAAGAGGCCTTGAGCAAAGCAGTGGAGCAAGCCCTCAAAGAGCCGCGCAAGGAACCGGAGATCAAGACTCCGCCGACTGCTGCCACTGCGAAAGACACACCGGCACCCAAACCAGCGCCCAAGTTTGATTTTTATTACATCCTGCCCGAACTGGAAGTGGCGGTGCCCGATCAGGAGCTCGCCAAGGCCACTGAACCAAACAAAACCCTCGCGCCCAATACCGATTACATTTTGCAGGCCGCCTCGTTTCGTTCGCACGACGACGCCGACAGGCTCAAGGCCAAGCTGGCCTTGCAAGGCGTTGAGGCAACTATTCAAACCGTGACGATCAATAATGATTCCTGGCATCGCGTACGTATCGGACCGATCCGTGACGTCGCCACCTTGAACCGCACGCGCAAACGCTTGCAGGACAATGGCATCACAGCGATTGTGATCAAGGCGAAATAGCCGCGCTCATCTTGTATGCCTATCCTCTTTGCGATCTTGCTGGTGCTTATTATTTTTTTTGCACCGCAGTGGTGGGTGCGTTACACCCTGCGTCGTTATAAAACTCCTCGCGCTGATTTTCCTGGTACCGGCGGCGAGCTGGCGCAACATTTGATCGAGCGCTTTGCCTTAACCGACGTGAAGGTGGAACAAACCAAGGAAGGTGACGATCATTATGACCCCGTAGCCAAAATGGTACGGCTGTCACCCAGCCACTACAGCATAAAATCCTTAACCGCCATCGCCGTTGCCGCGCATGAAGTCGGTCATGCGATCCAACATCACCGGCAGGAACCATTACTGAATTTACGTTCGCGACTTGCAATTGTCGCCCATACCCTGCAACGCGTTGCGGCGGGAATGTTGATTGCGCTGCCGGTGTTGACACTGCTCACCCGCTCACCGGGACTTGGCCTGCTCATGTTAGTGATGGGCATCACCAGCATGGGCTCGGCGGTGTTGTTACATATCATTACCTTGCCGGTAGAGATCGATGCCAGCTTTAACAAGGCATTACCAATTTTACGCGAAGGTAATTACATCAATGCCGAAGATGAAAAAGCGGCGCGACGAATATTACGCGCCGCCGCATTGACCTATGTAGCCGGTGCGATGGCGAGCTTGTTAAATTTGTGGCGCTGGTTGGCCTTGTTGCGGCGTTGATGTATCGCTTATTGAAAAACTCGACATTGAACCCCGATTCGTCGTTCCGGCCAAACGCAGTGCGAGCCGGAATCTATATATTTCAAATGGCGGGTGATTGACGCCTAAAAAACTCTAAACAGGACGGTAAATAATGTAGGTGTTTCTGATTCTAAAGACATTTTATGATAGGAAGTTTGTATTGTACGTCAGTATGACGTATTATTTTCTGTCTTTTAGGAAGTATACTTTACGTTAACGCCCTTATGGAGAACACCTATGCAACGAACTGGAACAGTAGCTGCTATCAATCCAAAAAGAGGGATGGTTGCGGTAGCGACAGGGGATGATGGTTACACCATTTTCGAACTCCTGTCTTCTTGGGACTTAGAAATAGGTGACACACTCTCATGGAATAACGGACATGGCCTCGGTTCAGAAATCTATGAAAATATAACCAAGGGAACTAAATCTGAGGTTTATGTCCAAAATCATTCAGTCACAAAGAACAATCTTGGATCTCAGCTAAGGCGCTAAATATTTAGCGCCAACAATGCGTTCAGCCCCGCTCATTT
>JANNJI010000459.1:0-5196 GCA_031405795.1 Gammaproteobacteria bacterium | reverse complement strand
CCCACCAGCGCCTTGCAGAGCTGGAGCGATTGGAGCAGGGGAATGCCGGAGCGATAGAGCGTGGCCAGATTTTGCGCGACGCGCGACAGGCACATCAAATGATGAATGGGGCCGATGATCGGGAGCGCGAGCAGGGCGCGGTCGAAGAAGCGTGCGATGACCGGAGACGCGCGCGGGGCGAACACGATACCCGCCCCGACGGCCACCATGCCGATGCCAACCGCCAGGCCATGCGCGGACATGAAGGCGCTGATGTCCAGGAAAACGCGTGTGAGCCACGGCATCTTGACCTTGATCTCGGTGAGCACGGCGGCAAATTTCGCCAATTCAGATTGGAAAGTAAAGCCCATGGATAAGCAGGAAGGGGTGAAGCAAAAGGAATTTATAATGTTGACGATTTCATCTTATGAATTTCGCATTTGTATCTTATTGCACTTTACCAAAGACAAGCTGACGATGGATTATGTTGCAAATGCGATAAAGATGTCACCGGAAAAGTTAGAGGCGGCGCGCTATTATGATTATCTCGGCGAAATAGGCAACACCTTTTGCGGGGCATTAAAGCGGGAGTTGAGCAAGTATTTTCCGCATCTGGGGATGTCGACACCCAACAAATTAGTAAGTGCTAGCCTGAAATTTATGGAAGACACCGGCTTTGATTATGACATGCACGTTAAGGCAAGTGATAACAACGGCGTATCATTTTTCAGCAGCCTGTACATAACGGCAAATAAAGAGTTTGATTTTCGTGTTGAGAATAAAAAAGGGGAAGAAGCAGCAGATGCAAACAAGGGCGCACTGGAGTTGTTTTAATCGGTTTGATGTTTCATTATTTCAGAGGGTAAAATGAACAGTTCAATACAATCAGTGGGGGGAATGAATGACAGTGGACTGGCGGCGCCGGAAGTGGTAAGCAAAGTGCTGGTATATGAGCATGAAAAAACAGCCGCCAATGCGTTGAAGGAGTTTTTTGACAAAAACCACCTGGTGGGATACAGCGTTACCAAAGACAGGATAATCCGCATCCTCAAAGGCAGCGTCGATCTCGGTGCGGTGTTTATTGCAGAAAACGATGCGCGCGGCAACCGCAATATTGAACTGGCCTTGGAGATACACAAGGCAAGGCCCGAGCTGCCGATATTTCTGCGCCGCGAGTTAACCAACGTTATTGACGATTTCCCGGAGGCGTTGCAAAAGATATTTGCCGGCGCCTATATGAAACACGATGTCGTCCGTCTGAAAGAATTGGTGGACACGTTTTTATTCACGCGGCACTACCCGGTGGAATTTGTCAACGCGATTAAAGACATGTCGTTGGCGGTGTTTAAGTCCATATTTAAGGATTCCGTCCTGGTGGTGGATTCGCCCTATATCGTTAAAGATAAGATTATTTATGGCGAATTATTCAGTTTAATGCCGCTGGAAAGTCCGTGGTGCCGCGGCTATATGATGCTGCAAACCGAAGAAAGCAATATGCTGGATGTCATCAAGGCAAAAAAAACCTCATTAAACCCCGTCGAGGCAAATTTTCGTCATGTGAATGCCGTGTTGGGTGAGGTGTCCAATATGATTTGGGGCAGGTTCAAAACAGAATATGGTCACAACGGCAATACCGGCAAGCACCGTGTTGAAGTACCGATCATTATTAACCATGCGCGCAAATACATTTCATTTGGTTCTGATGATCCGCAGCTCTGTTTTAAATATTCATTGTTTATTACCGGTACAAAAGTAATACCCATTGAGATATATCAGAAATTTGTCTTCAGCCTGGATTGGGCGCCGGAAAAATATTTAGAAGGGCAGAAGAAGGTGGATGTGTTAGTCAGCAACGGCGAACTGGAGTTGTTCTAGAGGTAATTGTAACAATAGCAATTTAGGAGACATTATGGCGCAGATATTAGTAGTGGATGACTCAGACGCGGTTCGCAGTGAAGTGAGCGGTTTTCTGAGCAGTAATGGGTTTTCCGTGAAGACGGCAATCGATGGTAAAGACGGTCTGGACAAGGTCAAAGGTGATGGTGAATTAAAACTGGTCTTTGCCGACGTAAACATGCCGAACATGGACGGACTGACCATGGTTGAAAAGATCCGTGGTGAACTGGGAAATAAATCCGTCAACATCATTATGCTGACCACGGAAAGCGACGGTAGCATGAAGGATCGGGGCAAGGCAGCCGGGATTAAGGGCTGGATAGTCAAACCGTTTAATGGCCCCAATGTTCTGGAAGCCGTGAAGAAAATGGTGAGTTGAAACGGTGTTTTCTTTAATTTGTAGAAGTCGCGACTTCTACACGTTAAATACCGTTACAGACGCTGAGCAGTTTCCTTTATGCGTGCCTGCCATTCGGTGAGTTGCTTTTCCACGTCTTCTTTAGAGATTCCATACACCTCCTGAATCTTGCCAGCAAGGATCTCGCGCTTGCCTGCAATCACATCAAGCTGGTCGTCGGTCAATTTTCCCCAGCGCACCTTGATGTTGCCCTTAAGCTGTTTCCAGTCACCTTCAATACGGTCCCAATTCATTTTGTACTCCTCTTCGATTTTCTGTTGTAAATGGACAGGCCCCGAACTTATCGTAAATACATGGGGCACTCTGTTCGTTAGCCAACAGAGCGGCATGGAGTTATTACTCGATACTGGGTCAGGTTCCATATATATTGAGAATAAACACGATGATCGAAGAGGTACATGTCCATGGATGCACAGAGTAATACTCTGCGGGGATTTCACCTCCTGGTGGGTGCAGCGGCGCTGGTGATCATTGTCGGCGCCATCAATCAGGCGCAATCGGTGTTGGTGTCTTTTCTGGTTGCGGTTTTCCTCGCCATGCTCGGGACACCGCCGGTGCGCTGGCTTGAGCAGCACCGCATTCCCGCTTTTTTCGCGGTACTGGTGGTGATGACCGGCATGGTGGCCATTCTGCTGATCGTCGGCACCATTGTCGGCGTGTCCATCAACAGTTTTTACACCGAGTTGCCTGCCTATCAGCTGCTGCTACAGGAGCATCTCGCTAAGTTCCAATCGTTTTTAGTAACCCAAGGCATCCTGGGCATGGACAAAGTGCTGCTCGGCTTTGTCAATCCAGGCGCAGTGATGAGCCTGACCGCTCGAATGCTCGCGGAGTTGGGTTCGGCGTTGTCGAACATGATCATCATTTTGCTCACTGTCGCCTTCATCCTGTTCGAGGCCTCCAGCTTTCCTGTCAAGTTACGCGCGGTGCTGGGTGATCCGCAGCAGGTCTTTCCTCAGTTCACGAGGTTCATCAGCGATATTGAACGCTATATGGTCATCAAGACGCTCATCAGTCTGGCCACAGGCATTCTGATCGGGATATGGTTGTTCTTCCTGGGCGTGGACTTTCCCATTCTCTGGGGATTCCTGGCGTTTCTGCTCAACTACGTGCCGAAT
The DNA here is from genome assembly GCA_031405795.1 of Gammaproteobacteria bacterium. GTDB lineage: Bacteria > Pseudomonadota > Gammaproteobacteria > UBA6429 > Thiohalophilaceae > JACQBC01. The sequence continues at coordinate 1,785 of JANNJI010000459.1, read as the reverse complement.
GTCGGTTCCACGGTTGCTGCCATTCCCGCCGTGCTGCTGGCCTACATTCAATTAGGCATCGGCAGCGCCGCCCTGGTATCCGCAGGTTATATGGCTGTTAACTTTATACTCGACAATATCATTGAAACAAGTCTCATGGGGCGCAGGCTCGGGCTGTCGATGTTGATTGTCTTTCTCTCATTAATTTTCTGGGGGAGTTTGCTTGGCCCGATTGGCATGGTGTTGTGTATACCGCTGACCATGACCCTGAAGTTCGCCTGCCAGAACAATAAAAGCACACAATGGATCGCGATCTTGCTCGGACCGGAGATGCCCGCTGATGGCATGTTATCGGTGCCAAAAACTGCGACCGCTTCTGAGGTCTGAAATAAATATCGTGAAGGCGAAAAGGCCGCGAAGGTTTTGCACGAGCGCCTCAAAAAAATATATTTACGCCGCGGCTGCTGTTCATATTTTTACAGTTTTGCACACGACAGAACAAAGTAGTTACAAAGTTGGAGTTATTAAGATGTTTGAGGATATTATCGAAACAGCACGTGAGCCCCTGATGGTGCTGGATGCCGATCTGCGCGTGTTATTGGCCAGCCGTAGCTTTTACGAATCCTTCAAAGTCACGCCGAAGGAAACGGTGGGCAATCTTATTTATGACCTCGGCAACCGGCAATGGGATATTCCCAGTCTGCGGACCTTGTTGGAAGAAATGCTGCCGCAGAACAATAAGTTTGATGATTATAAAGTTGAACATGTCTTTTCCAGCATCGGCCACAAAATAATGCTGCTCAATGCCCGTCGTATCACCCAGGCGGAAAAAGGCCCGCTGTTGATCCTGCTGGCCATCGAAGACATCACGGAAAAAATGCGCCTTGAAAAAGAACTGGCGGAACGAACGCACGACACCGAACAGGCGCAGGCCGATGCCGAGGCGGCAACAAGGGCCAATGAAGATATTATCGAAACCGTGCGTGAACCTCTGTTGGTGCTGGATTCGGATCTGCGGGTGCATAAGGCCAACCGCAGTTTCTATGATTCCTTCAAGGTGACACCGGCGGAAACCATCGGCAATCTCATCTATGACCTGGGTAACCGGCAATGGGATATTCCCCGGCTGCGGACCTTGCTGGAAGAGATACTTCCTAAAGACAACAAGTTCGATGATTATGAGGTTGAACATGTGTTTTCAAGCATCGGGCATAAAGTCATGTTACTTAATGCCCGCCGCATCACGCAAGGCGAAATTGGTTCACAGCTGATTCTCCTGGCCATCGAAGATGTCACGGAAAAAATGCGGCTGGAACGAGAATTGGCGGAACGAACCCGCGATGCAAAGAAGGCGCAGTTCGGGGCCGAAGCGGCAACCATGGCCAAGTCCGATTTTCTGGCCAACATGAGTCATGAGCTGAGGACGCCGCTGAATTCGATCATTGGTTTTTCCGAGGTGCTGGAGGATCAACTGCTGGGTGCGTTGAATGAGTCGCAGCGTGAAAACGTGATGTACATCCTCAAGGCGGGGAGACACCTGCTGAGTCTCATCAATGATATTCTCGATCTCTCCAAAGTGGAATCCGGCAAAATGGAACTCGACGTGGAGACTGTTTCTTTACAAGAGCTGCTTGATGCCTCGCTGGTCATGCAACGGGAGAAGGCGGCACGGCATGAGATAAAGCTGGATCTACAAATTGAATCCGCTAAGCCGATCCTGATCGAGGCGGATGAACGTAAACTCAAACAGATATTATTCAATCTCCTGAGCAACGCGGTGAAATTCACCCCTGACGGCGGCCAGGT
>JANNJI010000458.1:0-2262 GCA_031405795.1 Gammaproteobacteria bacterium | reverse complement strand
TTTTGAAAAACAAAGACAGCATTCACAAAGACGACATCACGATGATTCTGCTTGGTGCTGCCGTTGCATTTATCGTAGCCATTTTTGCAGTGAAAGGTTTTGTCGCTTTCCTGAATAAAAGCGGATTTAAATTATTCGGTTGGCTTCGGGAACATTGCTTTTGGGTCGCCAGGGGCCACTGTCAGATTCTGTATGAGCAATGGACACATTGACCGCGAAGAAGAACACAAAAACTGAGGTTGTTAGATATTGTTTGTTCATTCATTCCCCCCCGTTACCCATCCGGCCCGACTCCATATTAGCCATTTGCAACACTCCTGTACGTGGCCTCGTCAAGGCCACCAACGCACACCACAACCATCGTTCACCTATTCCCGTGTTGTGTTTTTTATTAGCCATGTTGTACTGCACAAGGCACTGCCAAGTCAAGCGATTCATCAGGCTGGTATAATTAGCCGATGTTCATATTCCTGAGTATATAATTTCAGTGTTGTTGGGGCTTACGGATTATTTTCGAGTAAATCTTTCGCGGCTTGCACTATCGCTCGGCGGTTCCACAGGATTTGCCAACGGTTGCCACCCAGTTGCTCCCACAACACGGCGGCGCGAATACCTGCCAATAACACTGCGCGGATCCGATCGGCATTTTTCGGATTGCCCAGATAGCTTTCCTCACCGCTGACAATAATTTTCGGTCGGATCTGACTGATGGTGTCGCTATACACTCCGGCCAGGTTGGCAATAACATTGTCATGCGTAGGCGTGTAGATTTCGGATTGTTGTTGGGCGCGTTTGATCCGTTCCTGGATGATTTGCAACATCGCCGGTTGTTTCATTAATTTTCGTTGCAGGTGTAACAGGGCAATCACATAACGCGCAATCTGCACGTCACGTCCCGAGGATTTATCCGCGATTTGTTCAATCAACGTGGCTAAACCCAAGCGTATATTTTTTATCGTGCCAAATACGGCTTCGGTATTGATCGGATCGATTTGCAAAGTGCTATGCACACAAGTGGCCAGATCAATGTCGTCGATGATTCCTTTGCTTGCAATCTGGTTGACCAACGCGGCGGTCTGAAACACGCCTGCCAGTGCCATGGTTTTTTCGTTGAGTTGTTTCATGGTGCCTTGCGCAGGTTAAACATGGATATGTTGTGCGCGGCAGATAATACCACCACCCAGGCAAATATCCTCCTGGTAAAATACAATCGATTGTCCCGGCGTAACCGCCCATTGTGGTGTGGTGAAGGTGACGCGCATGGCAGCGTTGTGGCTTGGTTCCACAACACAAGGCGCATCGTGTTGGCGATAACGCGTCTTGGCGGTGCAGTATAGTGGCAAAGCGGGTGGTGCACCGGCAACCCATTCGAGTTGTTCAACCTCCAACCACTGACTGTAGAGCAGGGCATGATCGTGGCCTTGTACCGCAATCAATACATTTTTATCCAGGAGTTTGTCGGCGACATACCACGGTTCCTCGGTGAATCCTGCGCGCCCGCCGATGTGCAAACCCTGGCGTTGCCCACGGGTGTAATACATCAGGCCATCGTGCTTGCCAATTTCAATGTTGTCGGGCGTGCAGATGCTACCAGGCTGTGCCGGTAAATAGCGTTGCAGGAACGCCTTGAAATCGCGTTCGCCAATAAAACAAATACCGGTGCTGTCTTTTTTGTGTGACGTGACAAGCTGGTGTTGCGCGGCGATCTGGCGTACCTGATCCTTGGGCAGATGACCGATGGGAAAGATACTTTTGGCCAGTTGTGTTTGTTTCAGTGTATAAAGAAAATAACTTTGATCTTTGTTGGTGTCGGCGCCGCGTAATAAAAAATATTGGCCGTCACGACAATCTAGTTGCGCATAGTGACCGGTGGCGATGTACTCCGCGCCCAGCGTCAGTGCGTAATCGAGGAAGGCGCTGAATTTAATTTCCTTGTTGCACAACACATCGGGATTGGGTGTGCGTCCGGCACTGTATTCATGCAGAAAATAACTGAATACGCGATCCCAGTATTGATCGGCAAAATTAACGCCTTGCAGGCTAATGCCAATGCTGTCGCAAACGGATTGCGCGTCTTTTAAATCGTCTGCTGCCGCACAGTGCTCATCGGTGTCATCGCCTTCCCAGTTTTTCATGAACACGCCGCGCACGGCATAACCCTGTTGTGTTAACAACAATGCGCTCACCGAGGAATCCACACCACCGGACATGCCGACAATGATGTTGGCGTTGGGTTTAATGTGCTGTTCAAACATTCGCGGG
>JANNJI010000457.1:0-2142 GCA_031405795.1 Gammaproteobacteria bacterium | reverse complement strand
TGCTGCTGGAGGCGGCATTGGCCGTGTCGCCGCCGTAGCTGGCCACGACCGGGTGGCTGCCCACGGCCAGTGTGCTGGTGCTGCAGCTGGCGGTGCGGCTGTTGCCGCTGCCGGCAAGGGCCACGGCGGCGCAGCCGCCGATGGCCGAGCCGTCATCGGTGAAGCTGACGCTGCCCGTGGGCGCGCTGCCGCTGATTGTGACACTGGATGATCGCAGTGGTCGCATCGAGTTGGCGGTGTTTTCCGAGCCTTATCAACGTTATCGTGATCTGTTAACCAAGGACAAACTGATCGTCGTTGAAGGAGAAGTCAGTGTTGATGAGTATTCGGGGGGGTATCGCATGAGTATCAAATCCATTTATGACATTAATCAGGCCCGCGAACATTTTGCCAAACGGTTGCTGATCGCGGTGGACGAAGCGCGCGTCGGCAACGGCTTTATCCCGGCGTTGCAACGTACCTTGCAACCGTTTCGCGAAGGGGGCTGCCCGGTGGTCATTAACTACTCCCGTACCGATGCACGTGTGGAATTGCCGTTGGGTCAGGATTGGCGTGTCCATCCAACCGATGAATTATTGCACCGCTTGCGTGAGCTGGCCGGGGCGGACAAGGTCCAGGTAATATATAGATAGTTACAGCTCAGCGCGGACAGTTTTTTTGATATACTTTTGGCTATCATGTGGAATGTGCAGGACACCCTTATATGAATCTTAATTTTCTGGATTTTGAGCAACCCATTGCTGAGCTGGAAGCCAAGATCGAAGAATTGCGTTTTGTCGGCACCGATAATGAGATCAACATCAGCGAAGAAATCGCACGCCTGCAAGGTAAAAGCCGTGAATTAACCAAATCCATTTTCGCCAATCTCGCCGCCGCCCAAATCTCACAAATGTCACGTCATCCGCTGCGCCCCTATTTTCTGGATTATGTGCAGCGGGTGTTCACGAATTTTGAAGAATTGCATGGTGATCGGACCTTTGCGGATGACAAGGCAATCATCGGTGGCATGGCCCGGCTTGATGGTCGTCCGGTCATGTTGATCGGCCATCAAAAGGGCCGTGATACTAAGGAAAAAGTCATTCGGAATTTCGGCATGCCACGGCCCGAAGGGTATCGCAAGGCAATGCGCTTATTACACCTGGCGGAGAAATTCAAATTACCGGTGCTGACGTTTATTGATACGCCCGGTGCCTATCCCGGCGTTGGCGCAGAAGAACGCGGGCAAAGTGAGGCCATTGCCCGTAATCTGTTTGAGATGTCCAAACTGCGTACACCGATCATCAGTACTGTGATCGGTGAGGGCGGGTCCGGCGGTGCGTTGGCCATTGGTGTGTGTGATCGATTGTTAATGCTCGAATACAGTACCTACTCGGTGATCTCACCGGAAGGTTGTGCCTCGATTCTCTGGCGTAGTGCCGATAAGGCTGTCGAGGCCGCTGAAGCGATGGGATTAACTGCGCCGCGATTGAAAGAACTGGGTTTGGTTGACAAGATCATCGATGAGCCACTGGGTGGTGCGCACCGTGATATTGAAGCCATCACTGAAAGTGTCAAAGCCGGATTAATCGAAACGCTGGAATATCTGGAAGGGCTGGCCATCGATAAATTACTGGAGATGCGTTATAGCCGGTTAATGAGTTACGGTCACTACAGCGAATAACGCGTCTGTCATGTCATTTACTGCCGCATCGTTGCACCCGCACATGCTGCGACTGCCTGATCCCCGCCGTTACTGGGTCGCCTTTAGCGGCGGACTTGATTCTCACAGTTTGTTACATGCCCTGTGCGAACTGCGCAGTAGCCTGCCTTGCCCGGTGCATGCGGTACACATTCATCACGGATTACAATCTGCTGCTGACAGTTGGGTACAGCACTGCCAAATGATTTGTGCGGAACTCGGTGTTGAGTTGACCGTGCGGCATGTTGTAGCTCAGGCACGGCCGGGTGAAAGTCCTGAGGCGGCAGCGCGCGACGCACGCTACGCCGCCTTGCGTGATGTGATGCAATCCAATGAGATGATCCTCTCTGCGCATCATCAGGATGATCAGGCCGAAACGATCTTGCTGCAATTGCTACGCGGTTCGGGAGTAAGTGGCTTGGCTGGCATGCCCGTCAGCATTCGATTTGGTTCCGGCTGGTTAT
>JANNJI010000456.1:0-5091 GCA_031405795.1 Gammaproteobacteria bacterium | reverse complement strand
ATCGCTGAATGCCCACAACACAGCCACAGCGCTATTGCCCCCATTATTCATACTGCACTTAGTTCGATCAGTTTTGTCATGGTATTGAAGTTTCTGGTCGTCGCCGCGATTTTGAGTTTACGCTCGAAAAAATTGTTGTTGAACCTGGAATCGCTATACTTCGTTTCGTACAACGTATATATCACATCATCCACAACGCGAACCTTATCTGGCGAAAAATCAGTGGACAACAATTCCTTTACCAGACCTGGCTCAGGTTGTGAGGCAAGCAGCGAGAAGTAGAGCCGGGATTTTTCCGCTCGCACAAACGGATTTTTCTTTATAGTGTCTGCAAATTGCGCCGCCATCCTCGCTACAACAGTAATATCCCCGCCAAAGTTCTTCGCGATAACATCATGCACTAACTTTTCAAGTCTGGCTTGACCCAGGTTTGATGCAGCAACAACATTGCCGCTCTGAATATACGTTCGTACATCCTCAAGCCCTGCTTTGGTAAGTGCAGTGCGCAGTGGCGCCATGGGAACTTTGTTTTTTCCGGCAGGCATTACGCCTCGTAATAATATAACAAAGGTTTTCATATTTTTTCTCTCATCGCTACCGCCTGCGCCGACGCTCACTGACTGAGTAGCTCAACGTTAAGTTGAACGGCGCGCCGTTTCACTGTCCGTTTGTATCTCCTTCATTCGCTTGTGCGCGAACTTGATTTCCGGTGCAGGTGTTTCCTGCGATTTCTTACTGAGCAACAGATTGCGATTGCGCATCACAATGCCAACACCAAGAAATTTGCATCACGCACCACCATTCATGATTTGCTGGCCTGCTTGCGAAAAACTGACAGGGTGCTGCCAGTCCGCACAACCGATTCACCAAAGCGAGCGAAGCGACGCTTTGGCGAATCAGAGTTAAGCGCATTGTTATGCATTTTTTTGTAGCCGCTTCACCTCTGAGTGCCGAAAACATGTAACCAAGTGATCATTAACCATACCTACTGCTTGCATATATGCATAGCAGGTAGTGGGTCCTACAAACTTAAATCCCCTTTTCTTGAGATTCTTGCTCATCGCATCTGACTCGGGTGAGCTTGTAGGGACATCAGCTTGCTTTTTCCATGCATTGTTGACAGACTTTCCTTCAACGAAGGACCAAATATATTTATCGAAATTTTTAAACTCACTTTGTACTTCCAGAAATCGCTTTGAATTTTCTATCGTTGCAATAATTTTTAATTTATTTCTTACAATCGCAGGATTCTGTAATAATTTTTCAATCTCATTGTCCGTATACTTTGCAATTTTTTTTGCATCGAATTTAGCGAATGCCTGCAAATATCCCTCTCTTTTTTGAAGGATCGTAGCCCAACTAAGTCCCGATTGCGCCCCTTCTAGAATTAACATTTCAAAAAGAAGCCTATCGTCATGAACTGGAATACCCCATTCATCATCATGATGCTTAATTTCCAAGACACTGGAATTTGCCCAGTCACATCGTTTCATTAACATTTATCCTATTTTATGCATAACGCCGTGTTCACTGGGCTGCCCGGTGCAACGTCTGGTTATGCGTATTTGGTGTAGATACTATCAGAATATTTCGAAAAAATATCCATACTATTAAATCAAAATTGAGCAAACGAAACCAGCATTTTTATACTCAAAACCAGTGAGATAACGGCGAATATCTTTTTCAAATAAGCGTCAGGTAAGCTATGGGAACAACGAGCGCCATAGGGAGCCGCAATAAAGCTCGCTATCGATATTGCCAAAAATGCTGGCACATAAATATATCCAAAGGTATAGGAATCGCTCAACGTTTTAGACCAGCCGCTAATCATATAGCCAACAGTACCCGCGATAGCAATGGGAAATCCAACGGCCGCTGAAGTGCCAATGGCTTTTTTTATGTCGATATTTTTATAACCCAGGTAGGCAACGGTGAGAAAACCGCCACCAACAGCAGCAAGTGCGGATACCGATCCGATCCCGGCTCCGGCGACAATCAATCCGCGAAGGGCCATCGGTTTTTGGCTGGGTTTCGGTTGCCAATTAAGAAACAGCTGCCCCGCTATTAGTGCCATGAACAACGCAAAAAACAGGGCCATGTAGGCAGCGTTAACATGGGCGGCGATCTGGGTAGCCAGAAAGGCACCCAGAATAATGCCGGGGGCCATTCCGCCGACAACCTGCCACACTACGGCGCCGCGCGAGGCATGCGCACGGAGGCTTGCTATTGATGAAATGATCATACAGGTCAATGACGTTCCCAGCGCCATATGAATAACGTTATCGACACTTATACCTTGGTAAGTAAAAATGGATGCCAGTAACGGAACCAGTATTCCACCGCCACCCACACCTAGTAGGCCCGCCATAAAACCAACTAAGACACCTAACACAATGTACAACAATATCCATTCAATACTCGGCATATAAATCTACCCTAATTTATTGGCTTTTTGGAGCAACCAAGCGGTCTCTGTTGCTGCAACTTTCCCCTTCAGTCCGTCCGCGACATTCTTGCTTTCAACAGACTTCAATTGATAAGTAGCGGCATAAAGTTGTTTTACTTCGTCCTCTTTAACTGAAAACGGTGGGCCATCCATCAATAGCTGGTCGTATTCATAAGTGACCAGCAACTGCGGTGCTACGTCAGTTATGTTCATCAGGTGTAAGGTATATTGTTTTCGTATGCCAGCAGGCAGGGCAACTAAAGCAGCGCGATCGTATATCGCGTTTATGGACCCAAGATATTCAGCAGACACAGCAAAAATATCGCCCATAAATATGTCGATATCTTTAGCACGGTAACGCGCCAATACCCCGACTTTGGAGATTTCCGGTGTTAAGCCAAGTTCTTTAAACAACTCGTTAATGGCGAGTTCACTCAATTCCGCGCCGACAACCCGGTAACCGCAGGCAAACAACCATGCAAGATCACGTGTCTTGCCACACAACGGCAGGAATACACGACTACCCTTTGCCAGATTTAATTTTTCAAAATGTTCTATTAGTAACGGATTGATCTCACTTTCATGAAAACCAATATCCCCTCGTTCCCATTTTTGATGCCAAAAACTTGTTTCCATATCAGCTCCTTAAATTCCTCAAGTGTAAATAATATGCCACCAACTTAATGGCATTGGTGTTGTGCTAAGTTCTGTATAGAGCTAGGATAGAACTTCAAGTCAACTTGAGGTCAAGCATTAATTACAAGAGGTGACATAATGGATATAGCTGAAGTTGCAGAGGCATCCGGATTACCCGCCTCAACGTTACGATTTTATGAAGAAAAAGGCCTGATCCAGTCAAGCGGACGAAGTGGTTTGCGCCGTCTATTCAGCGCCAATGTGATAGAGCGGCTGGCGTTAATATCGCTGGGACGTAGCGCCGGTTTCTCGCTGGCTGAGATTGGCGAAATGTTTACGCCTGAAGGGCCTGAGATTAATAGAGCGCTGCTCTCAGCCAAGGCAGATGATCTGGACAAAAAAATTAAAGAACTGACCTCGATGCGTAATGGACTGCGTCACGCAGCGGCCTGCCGTGCATCAAATCATTTTGAATGTCCAAAATTTCTTCGTCTCCTGCGTGTTGCGGGCAAAAATCGGTTTAGGCAACCCAATAAATTGAAGAAAAAAACTTAGGCCAGGGGTGCAGAAAACATACGACAGGCAAAGAAACAAAGTATTTGTTCTTTCGGCATAGCTTATTTGCTGGCAGATTCAAGGGCACGCTTTTCCCACTGTGCGACATTTACACCTTTTATCAAAAGCCAGAAAACCATTAGAACCTCCCCAAGGAAAGCATACTCGCTAATGACGACACCGAAGTTGGGGAAGACAAAGAAGGTAACAAAATCTATCAGATAGCCAAAACATCCAATGATTAACAAGATACCAATAACTTTAGGAATGTAGTTCGACTTGAAAACTAAATAACCCATGGGTAATAGCCACAAGCCCCAAAATATCCCGGCGATGTGAAGTCCATATTTGTGCAAATCAAGAAATAGGGGCACCAGGGATTGCAACTGACTTGTTGTAAATACTGTTAGGTATTCAGGATTTTTCAATAATAGTAAGACAGCGACGTGGTTAAGCTCATTGAGCATCGCGATGGGGGCAGCGACCAAAGTGAATATCACCATCAGCGCAGCATAGTTTTTGTTAATGGGTTTGAGTAACTCGTATAAGTATAGCGCCACAACTATATTGACTAGCGCGACAAGTATAGTACTCACCATACTGAGGCGGAACATCAACTCATTAGCCAGAATATTTCCCGCTGTTGCCGTCGCATCTCCGGGCACCATAAGCATGTTTGGAATATACAATAAACCAAAGACACTCATTCCAGTCGCAAACCCCCACCGATTCCGATTCAAAATCGGCCAGCAATTCCAGTCCATTCCGCCACGTGCGAGCGTCACCATCTCGGCCAAAGCAGCCGGTGGGCAATTTAAAAAATGGACATCAGCATAGACACTACAAGAGAGGCTGGTGCACTCGTAGCGTGTGGCAGCCCCGTTGCTTGCAATCGTTATGTGCCGAGATTGGAAAAAATTAAATCAGATATCGGAGGCGATTAGACAAAGCGACCGCCGCCGTCGATGTGGAGGACTTCGGCATTCATATAGCCGTTACTGAGTAGGAAGGTGATCGCCTCTCCAACTTCATCCGCGCGTCCGGCTCGACCGACCGGCAATTGCTCCGCCGCTTGTGCGAATATCGCTGCCCTACCTTCAGAGCCGAAGACATCGAACAGTGACGTATCGATGAGGCCTGGTGCGATGACATTGACGCGAATGGGCTTTAGTTCGAGAGCGAGTGAGCGCGCGAGTGCCTCTATACCACGAACTGCCGCCGCTGTGATCGAGGCTCCATTGGCTGGCGGACGATCCGAAAACTGTCCGCCCATTAACACGATTGATCCGGTTGGCGGCATTGAAGGTAACGCGGCCTTGATGGCATAAACAGCCCCCGCGATACGTTGTTGGATCTCGACGAGCAATTGATCTGGATCGGAATCGGCCAGCTTACCCACGTGCAAGCCACCGGCAGTAATCACAAGGTGATCTATCCGCGTCATACCGTTAAAC
>JANNJI010000455.1:0-2939 GCA_031405795.1 Gammaproteobacteria bacterium | reverse complement strand
CATCCAGCGTGAACTCAATCCTGGTTTTGTCACCCTTTTCATCCGTGATAAACCGGTGGTCCTTAACCAGGGATGCCGACTTGATCGCAGCAGAGGCTGGATTCGACTTGGCGCAGACATCGTCCTTTTTGTAATAACGTGCTGCGAGCAGCCGTTGCGCACTCGTAGTGTATTCATCACCATTGCGCTGTAATTTAATTAAACGGTAAGACTCATCCGTGATCTCGTGGGTTTTGCTGCGGCCTTTAAGCAACATCAGGTAATTCCCGCCGTTATCCATGAAATCCACCACCTCGCCGATACCGGGTTGAACCTTCTGTAATTTTTTACTGTTCATATCGTAAAAATATATGCCGTGCTTCTGCGTGTCGTCATCAATGACATAATATACCGGGATACCGTTCGGATTCAGCACGGCGACAGGTGACAGGTTATTTTGCTGCATTGCCTGAATGACCTGCGGATCAATCCACTGTGCCGGTTTTGACAGGTGAACAGGTTTGTTACTGAAACCGGCCATCAGTTCAAAATAAGTCGACAAGGTTTTCTGTCTGGCCTTGTATTTCGAGGACAGGCACAACAGCTGCGTGTCTGCCAGGGTTTTGGATTTATCAACACCGCACAACGCTTTGTTATTGGTGTACCAGTTATCTCTGTCCGTTTTGATGATTTTTTTGAGGGTCTTATCGGTGCCAAACAGCGCGGCATATTTCTCGTCCAGCGCCATGTCCATTGTTTTGACATCGCTGTCGTAACAGGAAATGGCTGCATGCCAATCTTTTTGATTTTCGCAAATGGCCTTTTTCTTGGCGGCCAATGCCACCGGCCAGCTTACTATCATAGACAGCATAACAAAAATGAATAGTTTTCTGGTTGTAAATACGTTTTCCATGGTAATGAAAACACTCTTAGTTGTTACTAAAAATTGTCATTTCAGGCTGACCGCTTCCGTTGCAGTCAGCCTCGTTAACACCCGCCACGCGGCAATCCCTGCCGGTATTTTGTGCCTGGCGACCAGACCGAGCATCACAATTCTCTGGCTTTTTCAGCTGACTTGTCGGGCTGGCCGCTCCTGGGCGTCCCTCGACAATTACTCCCTGCATTGCTCTCGACTGCCCGTTCCCGACGCAGTCTACCGAGTCCTTGCGTGGACTCGTATCTTCCGCCATCCATGGCGTCGTATACATCAAGCCCGAGCTACACAATACACAGAGTACTGAACCTGTTTTAAAGTTTAATGACAATCACTGTCAATTTTTTGCGTAACAGATTGCTCGCTGTATGTAATACACCTGTATTACCCACCAATTTGCTTCAGGGTTTCCTTGGCTTCCTCGATACCTTTAAACGGCTGGGGACTCTTTATCGCTGCTTCAAGATGCGGTTTTGCCGCCGGTTTGTCGCCAGAGGAATACAATGCCATCCCCAAGTGGTAACGAATAACCGGTGTCGTGGTTTTTTCCGCTGCCTTTTGCAAATAGGGAATGGATTCTTTCACTTCCCCTTTTTTGTACAATACCCAGCCGATGGTGTCCTGGTAATTCGGATCGATTGTTTTTCGCAGCGGTTCAATCAATTGTTTGGCCTTATCCAGACTGTTCGCGTCGGTGCGGTAGGTCACCAGCATCATCGCCAGATTGTTGCGCACCATGTCCGAATCCGGTGACTTCTCCAGTAAGAATTCAAATTGCTTGATGGCATCATCGCTGCGGTTGATCTGTTCGTAGAGCGAGGCCAGTGCATAACCCAACGTGGCATCACCCTTGGTTTGTTCATAGCCGTGCTGATAGACTTTGATCGCCGCCTCAAGTTGATTGCCTTGCAAATGAGCCAGGGCCTGATTGCGATACGGTATGGACCATTCCGGTAATGCCTGTTGCGCTGCCGCAAACGACTTGCCGGCATTCTCCAATTGCTTCTGTGACAGGTATATCTCACCCAACAGATTATGTGCCGCGGCATTTTTGGGATTTTTGGTTGTCTTGTCCTTGAGGAACCTGATCGCCTCGTCGGTTTGTTTCATCGCCATTAAATTGCGCGCATAGGCGGTGAGCAACTGGGGTGAAGCGGGTTCAAGCTCCAACGCCTTGGCAAAATTGGTTTTCGCGCCCTTGTGATCCGCTTGCAATTGATACGCAAGCCCGACGGCATAATAGCCTGCGCCTTTGTCTTTCTCGGTGCCGGTGGCCTTGATTTTTTCTGCCACCTGCAAAGCAGCCTTGCCGTCCTTCTTGGACAGATAGACATTGAATTGCGCCTCAAGGATACGCCGATCAGTGGGTGCAATCGTTAACGCGGCATCCAGCGTTTTTATCGCCTGGGCGGTATCACCGGTATTCATTAGAAACGCCGTGTATTCCAAATACAAACTGATATCCTGCGGTTCCGCCGTCAGTGCCGTCTGATACGTTTGCTTCGCCAGTTCTTTTTCACCATTACCCTCATGGGCCTTGGCAAGCTGGCGTAATAAGCTGGCCTGATTGGGCTGGTTACGCAAGGCCGCCCGCAGATCGCTGATCGCCAGCGTGTAATCCTTTTTTGCCAGCGCCATATTGCCGCGCAGGATTAACGCGTCGTTATCCTGTGGGCTTTCCTTGAGGACTTCGTTAACCAGTTGTTCGGCCTTGGTAATATCATTTTTTGACAGGTAATACTTTGCCAATTCGTCACGCGCCATCAGCCCGTTTTTTTTGACCCCGTCATCCTTAATTATTTTCTCGAGCACCGCGCCCGCCTCGTCAGGTCGTTTTGATCCGGCATACAGTCCTGCCAGCATAAACTGCAATTCGTACTCTTTACTGTCATCGGCGATATATTTTTTTAATACTTCTTCTGCGACTTTGATGTCGCCACGTCGACGGACGAGATCGACATGATAACGTCTTGCGGTTGGATCATCCTTGAAATGCCCAACCGATTCCAACGCGATCTTCTCCGCT
>JANNJI010000454.1:0-1709 GCA_031405795.1 Gammaproteobacteria bacterium | reverse complement strand
GCATTTGGCCGGAACGACGGATCGGGGTTTAGAGTAAATGTTGCTGCGGATAATAAAGCGTGGCGGGTATGCAGAAAAACAGCGTTGCGTTCATTGCGTGATGGCAATGAACGCACGCCGGGTAAAACAAAATTACTTCTTCTTTTTAGCAGGAGCGGCAGCAGCAGGAGCGGCAGCAGCAGGTTTGTTCTTCGCTGCAGTGGCGGCTTCTTTTAACTTGGCAACTTCGCTTTCCAATGCCGTTGCCTTATCTTGTGCGGTTTTTGTCGCGGCATTTGCGGCATCAAGTTGTGCGCGAAGATCGGCTATTGCGGCGTCCTTTGTCGACAGCTCACTCTTTATTTTTGTTGTCTCTTGCTCAAGTGCAGTAACCTTGGCGCGCAGTTCGTCACGTTCTTTTGTGCTGCAACCGGCCAAACCCGTGGTAAGCACAACCGCCAGAATGGCAGTGGTAAAATAACGCTTCATGTTTCCTCCTTCAGGAAAGTTAATGTCAGGTATTGAATCGATGAGTTAATACTACACAAAACCGGTTTTTACGCTGGTGTGTATTCTTCATCAGATTCATGGGATATGCCAGTGGTTGCGCAGGGTTTGATCAAAAATTTATCGATTTTACTGCCTTGAGCGGTAGCGCCGTTCTGACGGGTACTCGAATCGGGGTGATCAGGGGAGGGTCAAGGTGATGGTTTTAACGCCATAACCGTGTACAGAGTCATGCGCCCGGATGGTCACGACACGTACCTTGACCGGGATGTGGATATCACTCAGCTGGCGGGTGAAGGGTTGCTCATCCACGTGTGGGTGCAATAAGACCCGTGTGCCATAGACGTGGCCGTCGGCGTCCCGCACCTCCCATTTATCGGCATAATGTTCCCAGCCGGTGTCTTGGTGCAGGAGGGTAACGGCAAAATCATAACGATCTGCGCCGGATTTCGTCACAGTGGCATTCACTATCTCAACTTGCCCGGCAAACAGAGGCGTTACGCTGAGAAAGGCCAGGAGGAAAGCGCTGTAGTAACCCTGCATAAAAATCCTTGATGTGCCGCACGAAGGGCGGCGCTGATTTGTTACACTGCATCATACAAGTCATGCCAGGAAAAAAACAAGGCAACGATGTTGGCGGGATAAAATTGATATGCTCTCAATACAGGAGATTTAAGAATGAGTCTGAAGAATGTGGAAGTAAAAAAAACGGCCAATGTGTATCACGGCGGCAAGGTAACGAGTCGTACCGTCATTACCCCGGAGGGTGAAATGAAAACTCTGGGCGTCATGTTACCCGGGACCTATCGTTTCAATACGCAGGCGGCTGAACGCATTGACGTGACCCAGGGACAATGCCGGGTGAAGTTGGCGACGGATCAATCCTGGAGTGAGTATGAAGTGGGCCAAAGTTTTGAGGTGCCGGGTAATTCCTCGTTTGAAATAGAGGTCGTGACGTTGCTGGATTATGTGTGTCACTTTGAGTAACAAAACACAGCGCACGAGCGACGGCTCGAGAGCGGCCAGTCCGATAGGATGTGTTGCCGCCATTGCCGTTTTGGTGATGAGCAGCCACCCGATCTTCGCCGCAGAAAGCACCTGTTACGGCAACAGCAGCAAAGGCCGGATTGATAATGCCGTGTCACTGCCCAGTGCAGGCAATAACTTTATTTCCTACGGCCGTGAACCGGAATTGGCGGGACGTACCTATGTGCACAGCAAGG
>JANNJI010000453.1:0-4400 GCA_031405795.1 Gammaproteobacteria bacterium | reverse complement strand
GCATCACCTGGCTTGAGAATCATGCCACGCCCAATGCCGATTACCTGGCCCGTTGGGTGCGCGTGTTAAGCGCACACGGTGATAATGTCAGCGCTGCCGTGAATCAATTGGTCAGTTATCAAAATGTGGCGCTGCCAGGTCACACCGCCTGGGGCTTGAGCGCCCGCTATGTGCAATCACCGCTGGATACGGCCATTGTGTTACAGGGCTTATCGAACCAGGGAACCAGTGCGAATATCCCCGCCGCCATCACCTATCTGAAAACCACGCAATTAAACAACGGCACGGATCGCGGCTGGCCGGTCGGTAATGAAACGAGCAGTGATGCGTTCACCACGGCGATGGTGATCAAATCCCTGGTGCCCCTGCAATCGTTGGACAGCACCTTGGGCACACCCATTGCCAATGCGATCCTCACCTTGCAGAACAAGGTAGGCACCACCGCGCCGATTTATTTACAGGCCCATGCCGCGCATGCCGCCCGGCTCGGGGGTAACGGTCCTGTTGCCTACGTCTGGTTAAATCAACTCGCCACCACACAAGGCGTCAACGGCAGTTGGTCGGATCGGATTTATGACACCGCGTTGTCGTTACGCGCCTTTGCCGCCGTCGACGCCACCGACACCACCGCAAATCAACTCGGGGTATATCTCCCCGATGCCCAACTGCGCGCCGCCGTCAACAGCGCCCTGGGCCGCAACGCCATGGACAGTATTTCCCGCAGTGAGTTATTGCGCCTGACTCAATTAAGCGCGGCGAGGTATGGTATTCGTGATCTGACCGGACTGGAATGGGCATTCAATCTCACCAGCGCGGATTTACAGAATAACAACATTACGTCTATCACCGCGTTAAACGGCTTAACGCACTTGTCCGAATTGTATTTAGACGGCAATCCGGCCAGCACACTGCCGCCACCGCCGTCGCTGGCCTACATCGATAACGACATTCCCACCTTGCCGGAGTGGGGCGTGATCCTGATGGCATTGATACTCGCCGGGTTGGCCATCCGTCGGCAACGTCAGACCGGGACGACCACCGACGAGTGGATATAAACGAATAATGAATTCAGAAGGATGAATAGGATGAAATCTTTGCTTGATTGTCGCCCCATGGCGTATGTGAGTGTCGTGTTGTTACTGAGCACAAGTTTGTACACCCGTGTCCATGCGGGAGAAGGACTGGATCCGCAACAACGCGAGCAGATTAAAACCATCGGCACAGCATTGCTGCAGGCCAAACGTCGTTATGTACCTGATCCACAGATAAGACAAATGCGCGACAACATCGAGCAGGTTCGTCAGCAATTAGAGACATTGACCGCGCCGATCATGCCGGACAAACCCCTCACTGCCAGCACAACAGCACAACCCGCCTCCTCCGTGGCCGCTGCGCAAAAACAAACTATCACTGCCAACTGGCAGCAAGTGCGCAAGACCGACATTGACCGACTGCGGCAAACGAGAATAAAACTTCGCGATCAACACCGTGCGTTACGCGCTGTCCAATTGACACCACAGGATGCCTTACCTCGCACGGGGGAGGGGAATAATGTGATGTTGTCGGTCACGCCGGCGGCGTTGACGCGACTGGAAACGCTGGACGTTGAGATTGAGGATGCGATGGCCTTGCCGGAGGCAGAACGCCACACCGTGCTACGTCGATTGGCCGATGAATTGCGCCTTATCAAGCATGCGCCGCTTGACGTATCAGATACGCCCACGCGCGAGACGCCGACAATGACCAGCCGCACAGAGCACCGGCCATAACCCAGTTTGGAATAAACAATACAACGGCACTATACGAACCACACAACCAATCATCGATAAATACGTACACTTACCAAAAGAGCTAAAGCCATGAAGGGATCCCGGTCTATAAAAGCAGCCTCTATCGCCACCTTCTTGTTCCTTGGAGGGGGACTGGGTTTATCCGCGTGGGCCGATCCCCTGACCGAGACCCGCGAAATTAAATTTACCGGGGAAGGGTTGGCATTGGCGCAGAAAGCCGCTGAACTGGGTAATGCCGCCGCGATGTACGAATTTGTCCGCAACACCCACGAATACGCCCTGTATCACGGCTCACGTTCCAACACACTGAATACTTACGGTGGACGGCGTGGCAGCGATGTGGATATTGCCTCGGTGTTGATCGCCATGTATCGATCACAGGGTATCCCCGCGCGCTATGCGGTGGGCACCGTCCGCGTACCCGCCGCCGATGTTGCCAACTGGTTGACGGTACGCAATATCGACCTGGCGGCCGCCATCCTCAAGGATCAGGGGATTCAGAGTGTGCTGCTGACGACGGATCGTCAATTTATCCAATTCGAGCACGCGTGGGTCCAGGTGCAGGTGCCGTTTGAGAATTATCGCGGCGTGATCAACAGCGGCATCAATTGCACCACGACACCGGCACGGTGTCACTGGATCGATGTGGATCCGTCGTTCAAATTACGACAATTTCATAACCAGGGGATCGATGTCTACGGGGTAGTCAACTTTGACTACGACCGCTACTACAATGCCATCAACAGCAATGATGCGGCCTACCGTGACAAAGGACCCGCTGAGATCTATGAAGAGCAGATACTGAATTACCTGAAGATCAATTATCCGGGCAAAACCCTGGAAGATGTGGCTGATCCGGGTGTCATCCTTGCCTTCAAGGAAGGCATTCTCCCTGCGTCACTGCCCTATGAAGTCCTGGGCGCCGTGACCACCTACGATGCCATCGTCGATCACGATGCCGTGCTTACCAGTAAACGGTGGGCCAAGTTCTTAACCATTCGGTATGCGCTTGGGGCCTTTACCTTTACGGGCGGGTTAAACGGACCTTTTATCCTTTCTTCTTCGTCTGATCCCATTGCGTTGGCGGATCTGTCTTCAAAACGCATTACCTTGAGTTATTTCGAAGGCAACGGCATTGCAGGCGATCCTTTCCAGCATCACCAAATGACGGTTCGTCTGGACGGGCAGATTATTGACACCCCCATTTTGATTGGTGTTACCAACAATCAAACCAATTTTATTGGTCGCCAGTTTAGTATTACCCTTGAAATGGACGGTGCTCCCGCCACGGATGGAGGGGCCAATAATCTGATTTCAGCGACCTATGCAAATCTTATGTTTGGTGGGTATTATGTTTTCGGCACCGGTGGCGATACCTCTAACTGGTCGCAAGTGCATCGCGCGGCAGCGCAATTACTCGCTGCCAATAAAACCTACAAGATTGTCTTTAACCCAGCGGAAGTGGGCTGCACGGTTGCCACCGGCGTGGGTTGCACGCCGTATGTCGATGCGAATGCCAACGCGGTGTACGACACGGCGGATACACGCTTGCTGAATAATCCCACTGCCCAAGATGCGTTGACGGGTGGCCTGCTCTATGTCGCGATGTCGCAGTACTTCACTAAATTCGTGGAAAACACGCGTCGCCTGGATAGCCTCAATCATGTCATCTCGCCGATTGAAGGATTTGTTGGTGTCGTCAGCTCCACCTATGAAGTGGATTACCTGGGTGATACGGCTTTTTCCGTGATGCCCGGTGGTTTGTTGATCGACATGAAAGGGGTTCGGTTTAATGGCACATGGCGTAACAACGCGGCGGCCAGTTATGCCAATGATCATTTTGTGTTAATCGGTCACGAAGGCTCGTCCCTGGAGCACGAGATTTGGCAGGAGATCACCGGCTTTGATGCAGTCTCCACCGTGCGCGGCATCCAGATGGCGCTGGCCACCGGACAAACCTTGCAAAAGCCCGCCAACACCGGCACCAGTAATAATATGGCAAGCCAGTATGCCAGTTTTCAATTCAGCAGCGGCACGCCCGCCAGCGGATTTACCTACGCCCCCTTTACGGTGTTCGGCACCCAACCCGCCACCTGGACCCACGCCACCAATGGCGCGCAAATGGAATTGCTCAAACGTGATGTCAATGCCAGCAACACGAGCGCGCAGCGTGCGTTAGCAACCTACCTGTATAACACCAGCAGCGGTCTGTATGCCTGGGTGAATTGCGTCAACGGTTTTGAAGATCAATTATTGACGTTTCCGCCCAGCGCCAGCATTAGTCCCTTTACCTTTTGCGATGGCACCGTCTACTCCGGGGCAGCGTCCACCATCCTCTCCCAGATGCAAACGCGATACCTCACCAGCATCATTCCCACCTACATTGGTCAGACGTACTTTGATTTCTTTGACCGCGCCAAGGGTTTTGATCCATTAACGCACGTGTATCGAGCGGTGCCCCTGGCGGTGGATCAGCACAGCGGTTCGCGGATCCAGAGCATTCGTGATGGCGTGCCGGTTGGAACCGTTTCGATCGACGGCTGCTGGTGGCGTGAAATCGACTCGCGGAGCGATCTCGACGGTGTGCGCGCGAGCTTCGAATCCCAGTCC
>JANNJI010000452.1:0-3475 GCA_031405795.1 Gammaproteobacteria bacterium | reverse complement strand
CTTGCCGTCGCGTGAGAAGGCCAGGCAGCAAATGCAGGCGCGGTGGAGGCCTCCAACACAGATACAGGGCCATTGACCACGGGGGCGGCGCCTACTGCCCCACTCACATCAACAGTGGTCCCAATTTCAAAAGATGAATCTCAAGTCACGACCGCCAAAGTTCCCCAAGAACAAGCCGTTGAAGAAAGTAAGCCGCCGCGTCGTTGGAGTGTGTTTAGCGACCAAAAATACGAGCCGCCGAAAGAAACAACATTCAAATCCAACGATAGCTTGGTTCCAACCAAGAACCATCATCAACGTGCCCCCGGTATTTTGCAACAGGGTGGCGTGCAATATTTCGAGTCAGGGTACAACGGACAATGGGAAGTGAAAAGCTCGCGAATGTTATGCACGCTCATACAAAAAATACCGATGCACGGCCGGGTCGAGTTTCGCCAAGGGGTGGGTCAGCCACTGGATTTTGTTTTATATGTAGATAATCCACCGGCCGGTACGGGCATGGCACATTTGAGTAGTGAACCACCGATATGGACGCATTATACCAAGGCCACGGATTTAGGTATTATCGAAATAGAGTCAGGGGAAAACGCGGTAACCGCTTCGTCGGATTGGGCGCGGCGGATGATGTTCGATTTGAGCCAGGGAATGCAGCCGACGTTACGTTACTGGGACAGTGCGGAGGCGCAAAATGATATTAAGGTTAGCTTGTCCACGCACGACTTCAAATCAGGGTTGGAAAAATTTAAGGCCTGTCATGCTCAATTGTTACGGTACGAATTCGACAGGTTTCATATTACCGTGTTGAATTTTAACACGGACAGTTCCAGGATTCTTAAACCATCGCATAAACAATTGGATGAAGTCGTGGAGATTCTGCAAGCCGATGCAGGTATCAAGTTAATTGAGATCGAGATTTACACCTTAACCAAGGAATTGGTGCAATATAATTTTCGTCTGGCCACGCGGCGGGCGCAAGCAGTACGGGATTATTTGATGCAAAAAGGCATTGACGAAGAGAAGGTGAAAATCAAGATACATACACAGAAGAAAACCAAACTGGAAGAGCTTGGTGTCAAACCGGATCAGGTGCAAATTGTCTTGCATCGCAGCGATAAGAAAAAACGCGGTTGATAAATTCCGGTGGGGTCTTCAAGCAGGATACCCGTTAAGCTTACGGTACTCGTCGAAAATAATTCTTAACTTTTCGCGACTTCCGCTATAATGCGCACCTGCAATTATTTTGGCAACGAGGTGCGGCCTATGTCAGCAATCAAGAAAGTAGTATTAGCCTATTCAGGCGGTCTGGACACATCCATCATCCTGAAATGGCTGGAGGAAACCTATCATTGTGAGGTTGTGACATTTACTGCCGACATCGGTCAAGGTGAAGAAGTGGAGCCGGCACGCGCCAAGGCGTTGAAAATGGGCGTCAAGGAAATCCACATTGAAGACCTCAAAGAAGAATTTGTCCGGGATTTTGTATTCCCTATGTTTCGCGCTAATACCCTATATGAAGGGGAATATTTACTCGGCACTTCGATTGCGCGACCGCTCATTGCCAAACGTCTGGTGGAAATTGCCAAGATGACCGGTGCGGATGCGATCTCGCACGGCGCAACGGGTAAAGGTAATGACCAGGTGCGTTTCGAATTGGGAGCCTACGCGCTCATGCCCGATGTCAAAGTTATCGCACCTTGGCGTTTATGGGATCTCACTTCACGCGAAAAATTAATGGACTATGCAGAAAAGCGTGGTATTCCTATCGATTTTAAGAAAGGCAAAAAATCGCCGTATTCGATGGATGCCAATTTGCTGCACATTTCTTATGAAGGTGGCGTATTGGAAGATCCGTGGTCGGAGCCGGAGGAAGACATGTGGCGTTGGAGTGTTGCGGCGGAGCATGCACCGGATAAAGCGACTGTTGTGGAGCTGAGTTATGAAAAAGGCGATGTTGTCGCGGTTGACGGTAAGCGCCTGACTCCCGCCCAAGTTTTATCGCACCTCAATAAAATCGCAGGCGCCAATGGTATTGGCCGTGCTGATATTGTTGAGAATCGTTATGTCGGCATGAAATCCCGCGGCGCCTATGAAACACCCGGCGGTACCGTGTTACTTAAGGCGCATCGTGCAATCGAATCGATTACTCTGGATCGGGAAGTGGCGCACCTGAAAGATGATTTAATGCCGCGTTACGCAAGCATGATTTACAACGGTTACTGGTGGTCGCCGGAACGTCAGATGCTTCAGGGCATGATTGATGCCACGCAAGCAACGGTGAATGGTGTCGTGCGGCTTAAGTTATACAAAGGCAATGTGATGGTCGTGGGGCGTAAGTCAGAGACGGACAGTTTATTTGACGCTAATATTGCGACATTTGAAGATGATGCAGGGGCATATAATCAGCAAGACGCGGAAGGGTTTATTAAATTAAATGCCTTGCGTATGCGGATTGCTGCAAAACTTCGTCACCGGTAAAAACTGCAATTATAAAGTGATAAATAATAAACGGCGTTTTACGCCGTTTATTGTTTTGTAAACCTGGCCATTCTTAGTGATGGTTGCGACAGAATCTGTTTGCAAACAAATGATCCAGACTTGCCTTGCCTGCCCCCGTGAATATCAACGGTAATAGCAGTATTGCGTAAAACAGCGCTATTTTATAGCCATTGTTGCAGACGTTATAGCCATTGCCTGCATGCACGCTGACCCACGCAATAATGTCCACCACTAACAGTAAAAACGCAAAGGAACGTGTACCCAGACCTACGAACAGGGCAATTGCGCCCAGTAATTCTATCCATGTGGCCATGAACCAATTGACGTCAACCGGCAAGAGGTTTAGTGGAAATGGAAAACTGGCCTGTAACTCACCAAAATAATTCTCACCAGTAAATTTAGTAAAACCCGATTCCCAGAATTCCCATGCCAGCAATAGTCGCAATCCCAGCTGTGGCAAAAATTCCCCCAACTTATTGAGGTAGTGATTGGTACAATTGTATAAACCAATAATCTTATCCATGTATTCTCCGGTGGTGGTTGTCAATGGGCCGACAGCTGCGTCATGATCATTCAGGTCGCCATGAAAATGTATTCGGCACGAAACTGTTTGGCATTAGACCATGGAACAAGCTAATTCCTGGCAATAATAGGATGAGTTTGGGAAGTGGTGTAGTTTGGAGATATTAAATAGAAAAAGCCTGCAAGAGGTTTTACACCCCTTGCAGGCTCTGCGTGCATCAAAACCCAATAGTATTTTGGATTTATGTTTGTTACTCAGGTGTTACTTTTTGTCACCACCACACTTGCCTTCGCCACACTTACCGTCTTTTCTCTCCCGCTTTGTCTCCCAATGCATCGAAGCTGCTTTTCGTCGCCTGGCCAGCGGATCAAGAATCGTCTCATATCTACGTTTCTGATCCGGATGGCTCAAACTGGCTGCCTCTCACCGCCGGAAAACATTTCAACTGGTGGCCAC
>JANNJI010000451.1:0-1408 GCA_031405795.1 Gammaproteobacteria bacterium | reverse complement strand
TGTCGCCATCCCCCATGATGATGGTCGCGCCAACGGCAGTCGGGTTGCCGCCAATGCCGGCTACGCCCACCTGCGCCTGCAAGCCCGACATGCGCAAGCCTTCAACGCGCTTCAGACGCCCCGTAATCGCGTTGAGCAAATCGGCGCGTTTGACCATCACGTGCGGTTCGATATGCTGCTGAATTAAATCTGCGGGGGTGCCCTGCGCGACTATCCGGCCTTGATCGATAATTGCCAGACGATCACACAGGCGTTGTGCTTCTTCCATGTAATGGGTAGTGAGGATCAAGGTTCGGCCTTGTTGTTTTAGTTCACGCAAGCGCTGCCAGATCAGTTGTCGTGCCTGCGGGTCCAGTCCGGTGGTGGGTTCATCCAGGATTAAAATTTGCGGATCGTTGATCAAGGCGCGCGCCAGTGTCAGGCGGCGTTTCATACCGCCAGACAACGTATCAATTCGCACGTTAGCCTTTTGCGATAAATTGGTGAAACTCATCAATTGGGTGATGCGTGTTTCAAGTCCGCCGCCGCGTATTCCGAAGTAACTCGCGTGGGTGCGCAAATTTTCGAGTACAGAAAAATCCGGATCGAGATTATCCATCTGCGGCACCACCCCAATGGAACGGCGCATCTCACGCGCCTGTGCGGGTATTGTGTAATTCATGACCTTGAGCGAACCGCATTCGGGTTCGGTCAGGCCCAACATCATCCGCAGGGTCGTGGTCTTGCCCGCGCCATTGGGGCCAAGCAAACCAAAACACTCGCCGCGGCGGATCTGCAATGAAATTGCATCGACAACGCGCTGGCCATTGTATTTTTTACAAAGGTTGTCGGCTTCAATAATATAAGCGGTGTCTGTCATGTTGTTAGCTGTTGTTGTGCAAACTGCGTTACTGCATCATGCAAGAGTGATAATTTACCGTGAAAAAAGTGTCCCGCCTCATCAAGCCAAATCAGGGTGGGTGCAACATTCTGCGCACTCACCCATGTTTTAACTTGCGCAGGGGGTACCACTTCGTCGTGATCACCCTGAATAATCAAGGTGGGTATATTGTCACAGGCTATCTCTGCAAAATCATACAAATTAACCGCTGGTGCCACCAAGATTAACACCCGTGCCTTGGCCGCACATTGTGCTGTATAGGCAACGTATGCACCAAAAGAAAATCCCGCCAGCCAACAGGCAGTAGAAGGATGTTGGGTACGAAACCACTGCACCACTGCCAGTAGATCTGCTTGTTCGCCCATGCCATTGGCAAACTGCCCCTGCGATTGTCCCACCCCACGAAAATTAAACCGCACGACTGCCAACCCCAGTTTATACATTGACGTTGCCAAGGTATGCACGACCTTGTTCGTTAAACTGCCACCATGTAAGGGATGCGGGTGACAACACACCACAAACGGCAAG
>JANNJI010000450.1:0-1965 GCA_031405795.1 Gammaproteobacteria bacterium | reverse complement strand
CACCGAAATCTGCCGTGGCCTGTCATGGATCGGTATCAGTCTCGACGAATCGCGAAACCGCTCAGCGAGCAATCCCGTCAGTGACGGCGCATCGCGCTGCCAGGTGCTTGTGCCAGCAGATACAAGGTCTCGGTGGTTTCTTCCGTCAGACAGACGATGCGTTCAGGGTAATGGGGGTGCATCATCTAATTGGCTGCGATCCGGTTGCTTTGGTGCATGTCGTTGCCACGGCTTGTTACCCGGATGAACGCGCTTATGGGCACGGATGTATTTTTTGGCGTCCAGCACAAAGCCTCTGGCCTGACTTCCGGTGCGGACATTGTGTTGTGAACCATGGTTTATATTAGACACGATATAGATTGATCCAGATCAAAACAACTATAGGTAAGTTCAAATACAATCGCAACACATTAATCGCGTATCAACCGTTTTCATCATTGGTCCGACTTCTATATGGCTGATTCGATGAAGAAAAGGGAGGGCTGGGTAATGATAAAAAAAATCTGGAAATTCCTGCGTTCACCTACTGCAAAGTATTCCGTCGGTCTGTTGTTTATTGCTGGTTTTTTCGGCGGCATTATCTTTTGGGGTGGTTTTCATACCGTCGTCGAAGCCACCAATACGGAGGAATTTTGTATTTCCTGCCATGAGATGAAAGAAAATGTCTATAAGGAATATACCTCGACCATTCACTATTCAAACCGCACCGGGGTACGAGCCGTATGCAGTGACTGTCATGTGCCCAAAACCTGGGTCCATAAAATGGCCCGAAAGATCCAGGCGACCAATGAGTTGTACCACAAAGTATTGGGCACCGTGGATACCCCGGAGAAATTCGAAAAACACCGTTTAACGATGGCAAAACGTGTCTGGAAAACTATGAAAGAGACGGATTCCAGGGAATGTCGAAATTGCCACCGTTATGATTATATGAAACTGGAAAATCAAGATAAAACGGCGCGCAAAAAACATGAACGTTCTATTGAGGAGGGCAAAACCTGTATCGATTGTCATCAGGGGATTGCTCATGAATTACCTAAAGAAGAGGATGAACCAAAATCCTAGTTTTTATTTAACCTTATTTAATTGAGAAGGAGAGTAGTATGAAAAAAGAAAATAGCTATTGGATTTCACTGGTGTTGTTCTGCGGTCTGGGTTTGGCTGGCGGTACGGCTGTTGCTGACGTGGATAAACTGGTCAAGGCCTGTGCCGATTGTCATGAAAAAGATGGCAATTCCAAGAATGGGGAAACACCCAGTATTGCGGGTATGTCTTCCGGATTTTTCCTCGAGTCGATAAAAAGCTATAAAAGTAATACGCGTCCCGCTTTGAAACTCAAGGATAAAAAAGAAGACATGAAAGATGTCGTCAAGAAATTATCCGATACGGATATCAAGGCACTGGCGGATTATTTTGGCAAGCAAAAATTCAAGCCGTTTAAACAAGAGTTTGATCCCGCTTTAGCCAAACTCGGCAAACAAGTACATAAACAATATTGCGACAAATGCCATGCAGAGGGCGGTACCTCGTCGGAGGATGATGCCGGCATTCTGGCGGGCCAACCCATGGGTTATTTACGCTACAGCATGGACAATTACGCCAATGGCAAACGTGAAATGGGCGAGAAAATGTCGGTGAAATTTAAAGCCATGCAAGAGAAGGTAGGTAATGATGGCATCATGCAAGTCATTCACTATTACGCCAGTCAGCAATAATTTGTTTCGACAACAAAAAAACCACGGATGAAAATCCGTGGTTTTTCCGTACACCCCCCCAACACTATCCTTCATCTGAACAATTTTTCCACCCTAGACAGTCTCTACATCGCAAGCAGCCGCACTGGTGAGCGAACACCCTTCCGGAAATGGTCAATTCGCGGTAGATGGAATGCAATTAACATCAAATCTTGTGTAGGTCGGGCTTCAGCCCGACCCGATGAAAGCAGAGACACATCCGGGCTGACTC
>JANNJI010000449.1:0-1875 GCA_031405795.1 Gammaproteobacteria bacterium | reverse complement strand
GTGTATGTGGCACGTGCACACGGCGAACCCAGGGCGGCGGATGATGCGATGCACCTGGAGGTCTTTAATCTGGATCAATTACCCGCACCGCTGGCTTTTGATCACGCACAAGTTCTGGCGGATTACGCACGTTATCGCAAGCAGGGTTTGTTAGCACCACTACGCAAATAGCCGGTGTTTTTTGCCGCAACTCACGCTAAAATGCGCCTACATATTGCAGAGGATACCCCCATCGCAACCGTTGAATTAACCAAAGATAATTTTAGTGACGCGATTGAAGGCAATGACTTTGTGGTTGTCGACTTCTGGGCGCCGTGGTGTGGTCCTTGCCGCTCCTTTGCGCCGGTATACGAGTCCATGTCGGAACAACACCCGGAGATTGTCTTTGCCAAGGTTAATACCGAGGCAGAGCAGGAGTTAGCCGCCGGTTTTCAAGTCCGTTCCATTCCAACCCTGATGATTTTTCGCGAACAAGTGATCCTCTACGCGGAGGCCGGGGCTTTACCTGCCAATGAATTGCTCGAGTTGATCACCAATGCCCAGTCGTTGGACATGGCGGAAGTCCATCGGTCTATCGCAGCCGAGCAGGGCGAGGGCTGATTGCTCGCTATCCACTGGATTTATGTCCCAGGCAATACTCTCTAAATCGCTGAGGGTGCGCCTCGCACCCCGCATTATCGCTCCTACTGGTTAATCGCGCTTCAGCGATTAGCCAGCCTATATCCCCTTCAGGAAATTTTTAAGCAGTCGATATACCTCATCGTGGGTCCGTATTGTTTGACCCACGTTGGCAAGTACACCGAGGTATTTGGACGGTCACTGGCGGTGTTCGGTATTCAGCATCGCTCAGCCGTATTTTCCAGGCATGGACGCCATGCCCTGTGGCTTGTAGGGTATCTTGTATCATCTGTTTAACAGGTAAATGTTGGGGTAAAAACCATGTCACAACTTTCCATTCGCTGGAAGATCTGGCTGAGCTTTCTCATTCTGGTGGTCTTATTAATCGCGGTGGGTGTCATCGCCAACAGCAGCCTCAAGGCCAACAAAGAAAAACTGTCGACCCTGGTTAATGACGTGCAACCGGCGGTAGTGTTGTCGTTAAATCTGGTGGATGAGTTGGACCATGCCTCGGCCTCGCTGGGATTTTACCTGTTGAGCAAGGAAGAAATCCATAAAAAGGATTATGTGAAATACATGGGCAAGATCGGGGAGTCGACAGCGCAACTGCAAGCCATGAACGTCGTTAAAACCGATGCCAAGACGGCGAAATTGGTGAAAGAGGTGGACGAGGGGATTACGAAATTGCAAGGCTACAAGGATACCATGTTGCTGTATGCATCCAGCGATGTAGAAAACATGAAGGCCATGAAATTCGCCTCACAGGAAGTCAATCCGCGTGTATTAGTGTTATTGCAGGCAATGCAGGAGATGATCCAGTCAGAAAAAGAACAGAAATCGGATGAGGTGCGCAAACAATTATTGTTTGATATCTACAGTTTAAGAACCAATGTCTCCAGTGCGGTCAACGAACTACGTTTGTATCTGGCTTTTCGCGTCCCTACCGTGAAAGACAATTTTCGTAATTATGTGGAATTGGTTGAGCGGGACGTGAAAAAACTCAGTGAGTATGGCGAGGATGTCCTGACCTTTGAGCAAGTGGATGCGCGCGATAATTTTTTGAAGGTGTATAAAGAATATTTCCCGATGGCGAATGCTTTGATGAAAATGCATGGCGCCGATGACTACCGCATGGACGCGTATACCATCCGCAAGGAACTGTCGCCGTTGTTGTTGGATATTCAGGGGCGCTTGAATGACATCGTCAAGACCCAACAAGAAAATAGTATTACCGAGAGTACGGCGCTCACCGGGCAG
>JANNJI010000448.1:0-3629 GCA_031405795.1 Gammaproteobacteria bacterium | reverse complement strand
GCCTAACGCAACTGCTTTGTCGGCTGAAGCCCGACAAGAGAATGTCCGACAAGGTTTGTTATACTAAGTTCTAATAATTCGGCAGCACTACACTAGATCACGCGTTGATCACCACCATCCACCGGGATTTGCGCCGCCGTGGTTTTCGCAAACAACGGCCCGCATAATTCCACCGCAAGTTCTGCAACGTCATGACTGCTGACTTCAACACCCAGCACGTTACGCTTTTTGTATTGCGCCACCGTCAAGCCATAGGACTTGGCGCGTGATTGCAACACCTCCTCGGTCCACAGGCCGGTATCAAATACCGCATTGGGATGCACGGTATTAATTCGAATCTGATCCTGGCCCCACTCCAACGCACAGACACGCATGAGTTGATTGAGTGCGGCCTTGGATGCTGAATAGGCGCTGGCGCCAGGACCAGGCGCAGGGACATTTTTTGAACCGATGATCACCACGCGACCGTTGTTTGGCGCAAGTTTTAATAAGGGATGGGCCTCACGCAACAACAGTAGATTTGCAGTGAGATTAATGTCCAGGGTCTTTTGCCAGAGTGCGATATCCATGACATCCACATTTTTCGCTGCCGGAAAAATCCCGGCATTGAGGATCAACATGTCCAAGCCACCAAATTGCCGCGCACCCTTTTCCAAGGCTGTTTGAATTGCTGTCAGTGAGGTCACGTCACCCTGTACGCCAAGATAATCTATCCGCGTGTACATTGTTTCAATAGAAATATTCGTATCCATACCAATGACACAGGTGCCACGCGCTAACAAGGAATCCACACAGGCCTTGCCAATCCCGGAGGCCGCCCCCGTCACTAACGCCACTTCACCAGCAAACACTTTAGGTTTGCCCGCGTTGCGCAGCTTGGCCTGTTCCAGGTCCCAGTACTCGACATCAAAAATATCTTTGGCGGGTAACGCAACAAACTGTTTCAGTAGTGTCGCGCGCAAAATAATTTCCATGGTGTGTTCATAAATTTCCTGCACCACAAAGGCATCTTGGGCGGTCTTGCCAACCGTGCATAATCCCAGTTCCTTATCAAGGATCACACGCGGCGCGGTATCTAACATAGTTTTGGGCTCGCGCGCGGTTTTGGCGCAGTCGGCAAAGTAATTCCGGTACGCAGCGGCATACGCAGTAACATCGCGACCCAGCATGGGCAGGCGTTTGGTGCGAATCACGTGATCCGGTGTGGCAGGGCCCTGTTGGCTGATCGTACCCAGCGCGGGATGCAACAAGAATGCGGCGATAACGGCGTCGTGCTTTTGCCGCACAATCATCGGCGCGCCCGTGGCTTGGCTCAAGGTATTGCGCAATTGCGCCAGTGTTTGCCGTAAATTGTCTGAGCCGGTTGTTAGCGCGGGGGCATGAATCTGCCATGCCTTGCGATCTTGGATGTGTTGTTCAGCACGGGTTACTAAGGCAATCATACGTTCATAGGATTCCCGCGCTGTCTGGCCAAAGGAAAAAATCCCGTGGTTCATTAATACCATGCCGATGGTATTGTCGTTGCGTTGGGCGAAAAACAATTCGGCACACCGTCGTGCCAGATCAAAACCGGGCATCACATAAGGGATAATCACCACGTCTTGACCGTAAATCTCCTGCACCCGTTGTAAACCGTCAGGGGTGTTGGTCACGGTAATGACGGCATTGGCATGGGTGTGATCCACGTATTTGTACGGCAGGATCGCATGCAGGATCGCCTCGACCGAGGGGGTCGGTGCATTGCTGATAGTGACATGGGTTTTTAATTCGTTCACCATCAGCGGATCAGACAGGCTCGGTAATCTCGCCAGTTTAATCAAATGATCTAATAACACGGGGGCAAACCCGGCACGGGTTATATCTACCAAGTCACTACCGCTACCCTTGACGTACAAAATATCCTGTTCTTCCGCCAACAGGTTTTTCTCTCGAATCTTCACCGAGGTATTGCCGCCGCCGTGGAGTACCAATTCTTTGTTTTGTCCCAGTAACCGTGAGCTGTACACGCGTAAATCCAGGTCATCTTTACATAGTGCTGCTGCTTGCTCATTCCACAGACTGTTCATCGAAAACCCCTGGGGTAAACCCGTTAAATACACACGTATATAAAGCGCTGTAGTTTATACTAAAACATCAATATCGAAACGGAATAACCCTCCCCGCAAGACCTTTTTCAAACCCGGTACCCTGCCGGGTTTTTTATGTGCTATTTAAAATCCCCCACAACACGAAAGCCCTGCTAGACTTGTCGCGGGGCACAATCCAGATAATGATGACAGATGAAATCGACCCTACCAACGGATCCTTACTTGCACGCCTTTCGCGGTAGTTTTACCAGCCTGCTATCCTGGTCAGAGCTGGAGGCCTTTTGGCAAACACTCAAGACTCAAGCCAACCTGCCTTGGTATGTGTATGCTCTTGGCGAAGCCCCGCCTGCAACGCCCAGTTCTGCGGATCAATTAAACCACTTTATTGATGAAATCGATGTCTTGTTGCGCCGCGAACACGACGAAGATTATTGCGGCATTGTGTATACCGATGACAAGACCCAGCCTCGCTTTATTAAAATATACGACCCGAATAATTTAGGTGTCAGCTGCGGCTACAGTAACAATCCCCCGCTGCCCGGTTGGATACTCTCAACCCTGAAACCAATAGAGCTAAGTGCGGATGTGCTTTTGCCACAGAATCGGCGGCGGTGGTGGCGGAAGGTGTTTGGTTAATAGCTAAAACTAAATACCTGTTCAGAATCCTTACACTCCTGCTCCATGTAGTTTTTTGGCTCACAATCATGCGGGTAGAATAATATGCATTAACTTGGTCATTGCTGGGCTCGCCTGCGGGTGGATGGTGCTGCATACAAGAAGAACGATCGCCAATGCATAGAAACGGAGCGGATGGCGGGTGCTGATACGCAGCTTCGAGAGCAATCACCCAGCGAGCAACCCACATATCGACCACGGCAAGCGGCAGGCTTGACATAGATCAAGCCGTAGCTGTTTCAGGCATCAAGCCGCATCGACGGCGATTCGACCCTGCCGGCGCTCCAGGAGCGTGGGCGCGCCAGGCTGCGCTGCCACGGCGAGCTGCGCGCGGAAGCGTCTGAGCCTGAGCGCGTTGCCGAGCACGAACACGCTGGAAAGCGCCATCGCGCCTGCGGCGAAGATCGGAGAGAGGAGCGTGCCGTTGAGAGGGTAGAGCGCGCCCGCGGCAACCGGGATCAGCACCACGTTGTATGCGAAGGCCCAGAAGAGGTTCTGCTTGATATTGCGGATCGTCGCCTTAGACAGCGCAATCGCATTGACCACACCGCGCAGATCGCCCGACATCAGCACCACGTCAGCGCTCTCGATTGCGATATCGGTGCCGGTTCCGCTCGCAACGCCGACATCGGCCTCGGCGAGCGCGGGCGCGTCGTTGATACCATCGCCGACGAATGCGACTTTGCGTCCTCCCGCTCGCAGGCTCTTCACTTCAGCGACCTTGCCGCCAGGCAGGACCTCGGCCGCGACACGATCGATGCCGAGCTGCTTTGCGATCGCTGCCGCAGTCGCTGCATTGTCACCCGTGATCATCGCCACTTCGAGGCCGAGCGCGTGCAGGGCCTGGATCGCTTCGTGCGTCGTGGG
>JANNJI010000447.1:0-1040 GCA_031405795.1 Gammaproteobacteria bacterium | reverse complement strand
GGATGCCATGACCGTGCAAAACTGGTACAGCGGCAGTCAGTATCAAACCGAAGTGATCCGTGCCACCGATGGTTCCACGTTGGCAAACAGCCAGGTGGATCAATTGATCCAAGCGATGGCCAGCTTCAGCGCCAGCCATGGCGGCATCAGTTGGGATCAAGCCATCGATCAAAACGCCAATGACGTGCAGGCGGTGCTGACGGCGTACTGGCAACCGGCTGTGTAGTGGAATTTTAATGAGTGGTTAACAACGACTTAATTATTTGTCATTTCGAGTCGCGAACAACGTGACGCGAGATCCGAGAAATCCGGGGTGTTGACGCGATGGTATGAGGGTGCTTGCCACTGTTCTCAAGTAAGCTACAACAGTGGCAAATATGAGAACAGTACGAGCGCCAGCCATGTCGGAGACCAACCCTGACAAGCGCATTGGCAACCGGCGGTGTAGTCGTTGTCTTACAAAATAATGAAGAAGATCGATCAACAACGAGACTTATCACATGGTTGTTGTTTTTTTACAGGCGATGCGCAATCCATGACAACCCTGTTTGTTACACCACGAACATAAACAGTTCATGGTAAAGCGGGCGGTGCCCACCCAATACCTTAACAATAATAATGATTAGGTGCAGAAATACAGCCGAATGCGCGTCAGGCACGCAAAGAAACTGTTTGACACCGCAAACCGGATTGGCTCTAATCGACACACAATAACGACAATAAAAAAGTGTATTCAACCGGACAAGGGTGGGGAAGAGGGGATGGTTTCTTCGGCGGGGTTCTACACAAGGTATTCGTTTGCGGACATCTCGCATCGTGCGAGCATGGCCGGTTTTTATTGCTTCCCTTACACAGAAAACAAGTCAGCGCCGCTTGCGCACCTGCTCGAACTCCATCAGCTTTGCCGGTGGCACTCCCAACGTGGCGGCCAAGCGGCAGATATTAACCAACGAGATATTGCGTTGCCCGCGCTCCACGCCACCCAAGTAACTGCGTGCCACGCCCGACTCCAACGCCAGCGTCTCCTGCGACCAGCCGCG
>JANNJI010000446.1:0-1958 GCA_031405795.1 Gammaproteobacteria bacterium | reverse complement strand
GAACGGACGCAACAACAAATCAATGAACACCCCCCGGCTGTTGCCAACGTTATTCATGTCACTTTTCCGGATGGACGACGTGAGCCGTTGGATGTGCAACGGCTGGAGAATATTGTGCGCGAGGCCTGTCAGGGTATCACGGCAGCCGATGCCGGATTGATCCTGCAAAAAGCCCAACAACAACTGTACGATGGCATCCAATTCAGCGAACTATCTCAGGCGTTGATCCTGGCAGCGCGCACCATGATCGAAACCGATCCCGATTACAGTTATGTCACTGCGCGTTTGTTGCTTGATCAGTTACGCAATGAGGCCTTGAGCTTTGTGGCCGGGCAAGTGGAGTTGGCCACGCAGCAGCAAATGCAAACGCGTTATGCGAGTTATTTTGTTGAATACCTGGATAAAGGGATATCGCTGGGGTTGTTGGATGAGCGGTTAAAGCAATTTGACATAAACCGGCTTGGCCAGGCGTTGCAGGCAGATCGGGATTTGCAATTTAATTATTTGGGCCTGCAAACCTTGTATGACCGGTATTTCCTGCATCAGGAAGGTATCCGCTTCGAGTTGCCGCAGGCGTTTTTTATGCGTGTCGCCATGGGCCTGGCAATGAACGAGGTCGAACGCGAACAAAAGGCCATTGAGTTTTATCATTTGCTGGCCGCGTTTGATTTCATGAGTTCAACGCCGACCTTGTTTAATGCCGGCACCCTGCGACCACAATTGTCCAGTTGTTACTTAACCACGGTAAACGATGATCTGGAAAGTATTTACGGGGTCATCAAAGACAATGCCTTGTTGTCAAAATTCGCCGGTGGCCTGGGCAATGACTGGACGCCAGTTCGTGCATTAGGCGCACACATCAAAGGCACCAATGGCAAATCACAAGGAGTCGTGCCGTTTTTGAAGGTGGTGAATGACACGGCGGTGGCAGTGAATCAAGGTGGCAAGCGCAAGGGCGCGGTGTGTGCGTATCTGGAAACCTGGCATCTGGATATCGAAGAGTTTCTGGAGCTGCGTAAAAACACCGGTGATGAACGCCGCCGCACTCATGATATGAACACCGCCAATTGGATTCCGGATTTATTCATGCAACGGGTTAATCAAGACGGCAACTGGACATTATTTTCACCAAACGAAACCGCTGATTTGCACCACTGCTACGGCAAGGCCTTTGCGCAGGCTTATGAGGCCTATGAACAGACAGCAGAACGCGGCGAGCTAAAACAATTCAAACGCGTCTCGGCGGTGAAACTCTGGCGCAAGATGCTGGGCATGTTGTTTGAGACAGGGCATCCGTGGATCACCTTTAAGGACCCCTGCAACATCCGTTCACCGCAACAACACGTCGGCGTGGTGCATTCATCCAATCTGTGCACCGAGATCACCTTGAACACCTCGGAGAAGGAAATCGCGGTATGTAACCTGGGTAGTGTTAATCTTGCCGCGCACGTCGATGCACAAGGTCTGAATATCGCGAAACTTAAAACCACGGTTCGCACCGCCATGCGCATGCTGGACAATGTGATCGACATTAATTTTTATTCGGTGCCGCAGGCTCGCAACAGCAATTTAAAACACCGACCAGTGGGATTGGGCATTATGGGTTTTCAAGACGCCTTGTATCGTTTAGGTATGGCGTATGAATCGGAACAGGCCGTGGATTTTGCGGATTACGCTATGGAGGCCGTCAGTTATTTTGCATTGCAGGCCTCCTGCGAACTGGCGCAAGAGCGGGGCAGTTACTCGACCTTTGCCGGTTCGTTGTGGAGCCAGGGCATCTTGCCGATTGACTCAATGGATAAGCTTGAACAGGAACGGGGTGCCCGCATTGAGGTGGATAAAAAGATGTCGGGTCAGTTTGATTGGAATTTACTAAGAGCCAACATCCAACAGCACGGCCTGCGTAATTCCAATTGTTTGGCGATTGCACCCACCGCCACCATCGCGAATATTTGTGG
>JANNJI010000445.1:0-1740 GCA_031405795.1 Gammaproteobacteria bacterium | reverse complement strand
CCAGGCGAACTGGGTCTGCAGATCACCCACGCGGTAGCCCAACAGCGTGTCCGGTCTGGGGACGTTGGGGCGGAACGGGCCGCGTGCATAGAACGATAAGCCTTGGTCATCCAGGATTGAGTCGAGTGACGCGGCCACCTGGGCGTGCGTCGAGGAGGCGAACGTGATCGAGAGGCAAATTGAAGCGATGCGTCGCATGTGCTGGTGGTGGATTGGGTTGGCGCTTGCGGCCCCTTAACGCGGGCCGCCCGACCGCCGATACTGAGGGGTCATGAACCCGCTGGCAACCACCTGGCCGGAAATGCCCGTCAACACGCCGATCCCTTCGGTGTTCGACGACGTCTTCCGAATTGCGTTCGAGCAGTCTGCGGAGGGCATCGCGATCACGATGCCGTCAGGCGAGCACCTCCACGTCAACCGGGCCGGTCCGAAAATACGTGTGCCAATCGGTTCCAGTTTGTTATTCAACAAAACTGCGGCATTACCGTCGAAACGAATTAATGAGCCATCGGCGCGACGTACACCTTTTCTGGTGCGTACTACCACCGCGTTCATTACCTCGCCCTTCTTTACTTTGCCGCGTGGAATTGCTTCCTTGATACTGACTTTAATGACATCGCCAATACCCGCGTAGCGACGCTTGGAGCCACCCAATACTTTAATGCACAGGACACGCCGAGCACCGCTATTGTCCGCTACATCCAAAACTGTACTCATCTGAATCATGGTTTACTCCGCTGCTTATGCAGTGCTTATATCTCTGTTGCCCGTTGCACGATCTCCACCAGACTCCATGCCTTGGTTTTAGAGATTGGACGACCCTCGGCGATGATCACGAGATCACCCTGGTTACATTCATTATTGGCATCATGCGCATGAATTTTGCTGGTCTTGCGCACAAACTTGCCATACACCGGATGTGGAACCCGCCGTTCAACCAAGACGGTGATGGTTTTATCCATTTTATTACTGACAACACGACCTTCGAAGGTACGTTGCTTTTTCTTCTGATCACTCATCCGGCCTTACCTGCTTTTTCACGCAAAATAGTCTTAACGCGTGCAATGTTGCGACGCACCTGTTGAACATGGTGTGGACGCGATAACTGCCCGGAACTTTTTTGCATACGCAAATTAAATTGTTCACGTTGCAGATCGGATAGCTCTTTGTTGAGCTCGTCTACATTTTTGCTACGTAAATCTGTAGTATTCATTACATTACCGTCCGTTTTACAAACGTGGTCAATATCGGCAACTTGGTAGCCGCAAGGCGAAAGGCTTCGCGCGCCACCTCTTCCGTCACCCCTTCCATCTCATATAACATGCGCCCCGGCTGAATCACGGCTACCCAATATTCAACATTCCCTTTACCACTACCCATCCGCACTTCAAGCGGCTTCTGGCTGATAGGTTTGTCGGGAAAAATCCGAATCCACACCTTACCACCACGTTTGACGAAACGCGTCATGGCGCGGCGGGCTGCTTCAATCTGCCGCTGGCTGATACGGCCACGCGTAATTGCCTTTAAACCGTATTCACCGAAACTTACTTTATTACCGACTTGCGCAAGACCACGATTGCGCATCTTCATTTGTTTGCGGTATTTGGTACGTTTTGGCTGCAGCATACTACTTACTCCTCAACTATTATTGACTGGCTGCAGCTTTGGCAGGCGCGGCTTCCGCTTCGCCTTTCTTGCCAATGACTTCGCCTTTAAAAATCCACACCTTCACGCCAATGA
>JANNJI010000444.1:0-3006 GCA_031405795.1 Gammaproteobacteria bacterium | reverse complement strand
CCATCCACGCTCACCAGACCCTGGTGTATCCAGTGCTGTAAGCGTGAACGTGAGTAGTCGGGGAACAAGCGCGCCAGGACCTGATCCAGGCGTTTACCATCCAGATCCTCAGGAATCTGTGCTGCCAATGTTTCTGTATTGTGCTGTGTCATAAGGGCTTTTGCATGGCTGCGCTGTATTATCCGTGGCAAAACGGTATACTACACAAACTCGCCGCAAGGTAGGAAAAAGAATATAGATGGGTCGATGATTATGCTGATGTTTTCACGGTTAAGCTTCGCGTGGTTCAACATGGTGTTGCTGGTGTTACTCACCGCCTGCGGTACCTCAACCACCAATCCTGACGACCCCACCAGCGGCATGGATGCGCCGGAAATTTATAATGAAGCCAAGAAGGCGTTAAAAGACGGCAATTATGAATCCGCCATTAAATTTTATGAACGGCTGGAATCGCGCTTCCCCTATGGCAATCTGGCGCAACGTGCCCAAATGGAAATCGCCTACGCTTATTATAAAGACAATGAACCCGAATCGGCGATCCTCGCAGCCGAACGCTTTATCAAGATGCACCCCAACCACACCAATGTCGATTACCTGTATTACCTGCGCGGCTTGGCGGCCTACGACCTGACCAAGTCCTTTCTCGAAGAGTTTTTTGATCAAGACCCGGCCGAGCGTGATCCCAAAGCGGCGCGTCGCGCCTTCCAATATTTTGTTGAGCTTATTAAAAACCAACCCAAAAGTCCGTACGTCAGCGATGCCGCCGAACGCATGGTAGCCATTCGCAACAGTCTGGCGAAATACGAAGTCCATGTTGCACAATTTTATATGAAGCGCGGCGCCTACCTTGCCGCCGCCAACCGCGGTAAATACGTCATCGAAAACTACCAACGCACCCCCGCCGTGCCCGATGCCCTTGGCATCATGATCAGCGCCTATCGCAAACTCGGCATGAATGATCTGGCGAATGATTCACAGCGCGTGCTCGATCTAAACTATCCTGATCGCCCCTCCGCCGACGGCAAAACCAAGTAACTTATCTATCGCTAGTTAGTGCTGCTCAGCTTTCAATAACACCACGTTTCAATTGATCTGAATGATAACCTTGGTTAAAATCGTACCTCATTAACAATCCATAATACTCATTCTCAAGGGGAAAACCATGGTTCGACACACATCCATCGCGAGTTTATTCCTGTTATTTTCAGCCCTCCCAAGCTTCGCCGCTGAGAATGCCAATACAATCGGCATCAAGGCTGGCTCCAATGATCTTTCCTCCACATCACAACGCGTGTTAGGTTCTAACATTACCCTCACTGAAGGATCCGATTCGGTGGTGGCGGCGGAATATATGCGTACCATTAGCGGTGGTTATCGCTTCGGTGGAGAAATTATCAGTTTCAGCAATAATTACACAAGCGGATCACGCGGAACCATTGATACATTGTATATTTTGTTTAACGCGGATAAACGCTGGGATGCTACGTCGTGGCTGAAACCCTATATCGGTGTTGGGATCGGCGCAGTATCTATCGATGTCAGCGGACCGATTGTTGGTAGTGCCGGTGGAGCCACATTTGCAGCACGCGCGGGAATAGATTTTACATTTTCATCCAATGTCGGCCTGGTTGTTGAATATAAGATCTTATCCGGCAAACCAGACGATGCAAACAGCGAAACCATTGATGTTTCCGGTAGTGGCGCTTATGCGGGAGTGAATATCTACTTCTAAATTTTCGCCTGATAGCGGAGAGGGCAAGGAGGCCCCTTTGCATTTCGTACGAATCATCATAGTTTTTCACCGCTTACCAAGAATTTTCAATACAGCATATTTGCGTTGTGCACCAGCACGAACCGTGCACTCCGCCAGATAATCTTCATAATCTATTCGAAAAACCAACTTGGTTTTATAATAATCACCATCCACCAACGGTGACTCGCGCCAATTGCGTGGCATCAGATTTTGCGGAAGATAGTGCTGCTCCACCAGAGTTTTGCACCACTGCGATAGCTCGGCCGGAGAATTAACCGGTTGCTCCTCTTCGTTAGCGCTAACCGGTGGACACATCATCAGATACATTCCTGCCACTAACCAAAGTTGTGTTAAGTATTTCATTGTCATCTCCTTATAAGCTCGTTACCGATAATACGTTGATTTATCTGTCATGCAAACTACGCCCCTTGAGTAAATCTGCGGCTTCAACGTAGTTAATTTCCTACTACGCTCCACACAAGCCAAACGAGGTTCAGGCACCTACAATGTAAATACTGAAACAAAACAGTACTGTACTATTTTTAGTCCTATCACATTTTATGCTAGCACATTACATTATCCATGCCTATTATACTCATGCTGTTTCCCCGTTACAAAATAGGCATAAAATAATGAAGCTGTATGTAATCGTAATTCTATTTTTAGTTAATACTTCATTACTTTACGCAGCCACAGACAGTTCGATTTGTGTTGGACCGATGCCTGGAAAAAAAGCCGCTACCGACATGCCCATGACCATGGCCCCCTCGTATGTTGGCCCCGGGGAAACAGTGACCATCCGTATCGGCGACAAGGAAATGACCGCCTCGCCCACAACAGGCGGCCGTATTGCTGACTTAGCCATCGAAAAGAAACACCTTATTCAGATTAGAAGGCGTAATACGACCATCGTCTCTTTTTGGGTTGATTTCAAGAAAGAAACCGCAAACGATTTGTGCCTGTGGTACAAAAAAGGTTACGGTACATTTACCGTACTCCACGCAACAGATAAGCTGTGTAAATGCCCGCAATCAGCCGCACCATAACTGGCTGACAGCCTATGGAAAAATATCTAAATAACTGTTCCTAAATGGTGTTCGCTAACCGAAGCAGCGGGTTGCGATATTGGTAAGTTTTGATGCAGCGGAAATACAATCATGCCTCAAAACAATTCGCAGGATAGCTGCCTCAACGAATCACTTCCCCCTTAGAAAAAGGGGGATTAACGACTGCATGGAGGCAGGAGGTACGAG
>JANNJI010000443.1:0-8455 GCA_031405795.1 Gammaproteobacteria bacterium | reverse complement strand
CTCGATTTAAAAGGTGGGAAAAATCAAAAGATTTGGGTAGGTGAACTTGAGCGACTGATGCTCATCGGTATACCAGGCTATCCAGGCTGACGTTTGTGCGGCACACTGAGTAAACGGGATATTCATCTCAATAGCAGGACTTACGAAGGCTGGTTGCAGCAAATCGATGAGATAACTCACGTAATTGATGTATGCCCGGCGATAGTCTGCAGCTTCGCTATTGGTGGCAAATGGATAGCAGCCGTTGGTATCCACCGGTGCCCAATTGGCCTGCGTCGTACCATCTGTATTGACTCTGGGCGCGAGGGTTTTACGATTACCCAGTGGCGACAAGGCCAGATACAGAGGTTTACCTGTGGCCTTGGCATCTCTGGCGAAGGCTGCCCACTGTGCTGCCCAGGCCGATGGTAAAGGCGTATTGTCACGAAACTCAGCCCATGGGACCCCCCAAAAATCATCAGCGTGGATCGACAACAAATCCTTATCACTGAGGTTGTCGAAACGCCAGTCTGGGAAACGGCTAGGGGTAGCAAAAAACGGGGTGGTCCCCATCATGAAGCTGCGCGTGGGACCAGTTGGAGTACCGGCGGAGCCACCACCACCGCAGGCAAACAAAACCAAATTGCATAAACACAACACGATTAGCTTTCTTTTCATGCGCAGCGCTCGCTGGAAGCGTTGATCATCACCATAGATATATGATTCGATCAATAAATATTAAGTAAGTGGTGATTACGTGACAGAATTCGCGTTATCACGGTATTTCTACAACTTTTGTACCCATCTTCCGCTTATAATGTACATAATCTTTTATTTTAATTGGAAAATCGGCCAACGCATCCGCATTTTTGCACTCGTCGCGAAACAATGTCTTATCGTTTTAATAATACCACATCATTGCTTCATCCGCGTAAGCTGTTAGGGTTACTGCTGTTACCCTTAAAATGGTTATGGCTGTATCGTGCGCGTGAACCGATCAATACTAAATTTGCCCTGCTGTGGCGGGTGCTGATATGGACTTGGCGCGCACTGGTAATTCTGTTAGTACTTGATCTGCTGTATGTCGCCGTAATATGGCCAAACTGGACCAAGCTGGCGGGCGGTGACGTACCAAAGTCCAAGTTTATTTCTGCCTATGAACTACGGGCAGCAAAAAACCGCAAACTGCCGTTACTAAAATGGCAACGTATCCCCGATGCATGGATACCAGCGCATGTCAAACGTGCTGCTATTGTGGGCGAGGACGCGCGTTTTTATACCCATGGTGGTGTTGATGTGGATGCCTTGATCGACGCCTTTGACAGAAATCTCTCCCTTAAAAAATGGAAGTACGGCGCCAGTACCATTTCACAGCAAACCGTAAAAAATTTATTTTTCTCCTCTGAACGAACCTTTTTGCGCAAATGGCATGAGCTGCTGTTAACACTGGGGATGGAGCGCAAGCTCAGCAAGGATCGCATCATGGAAATCTATCTAAATATCGCTGAGTTTGGTGAGGGTATTTATGGCATTGAAGCGGCGGCGCAACAATATTTTGGCAAAACCGCGGTGAGTTTGAGCGAGCGTGAGGCAGCGGAATTGATTGCGACTTTACCTGCACCGAAAAAAGATAACCCGCAGACACGGACGAAAACTTTTAACCGGAAGGCCAATGCCATATATCGCTGGATGCAAACAGGTGTTACACCGGAAGGAATGGATGACGACGCCGATGGCAACGATGGCCTCGTGCCACCAGCCAAGCCGGAATCGACCATACCGCCCTAGGGCTGTCAGAAGAGTCGCTTCCATCCGTACCCCACACAAAAGCTGCAGGGGTCTTTAATAAACAACTCATTTAAATCTTTTCTCTCTTGTAACTATTTGTATTCAATAGGTAATTGATGCAATTTTGAATATTAGTAAAAATAGATAATATTATTTGCGAATAGTATTGAGAATTGTTATCATTCGTAACACCAAGTTTTTACTTACTTTTGAGGTTACATTATGACAAATACCCCGATCACCGTACTACGCGCTTGTGTCGTCGCCAGCTTATTAAGCTTGGCGTCCTTCAGCATGGCCGCCGAACCCGAGGTGATTATCACCATTAAAGATCACAAATTTGATCCTGCTGAAGTCACTCTTCCGGTAAATACCAAGGTCAAATTGGTGGTTAAAAATCTTGACCCTACTCCCGAAGAATTTGAAAGCCATGATTTGCACCGCGAAAAAATTGTCCCCGGTAACGGCCAAATCACGGTTTATGTTGGGCCATTACAACCAGGTACATATAAGTTTTTTGGTGAATTCAACCAAGCCACGGCGCAAGGCAAAATAATAGTGAAGTGAGGTTAGTATCATGCTTGGAACTGCCGTCATTGTATTCCGTGAAGTATTAGAAGCCGCATTGATAATTTCGATCATGCTCGCTGCCACGCGTGGCATGTTAGGGCGTGGTCGATGGGTTTGGATAGGCCTGGCGAGTGGCTTGGGTGGCGCAGTATTGTTGGCCCTGTTGGCTGACCGCATTAACAACGCCATTGCCGGTACCGGCCAGGAAATGATTAATGCCACGATTTTACTTACCGCGGTGGTAATGCTGACTTGGCATTTGGTATGGATGCGTAAACATGCGGCGCAATTAAGCCAGCAAATACGCCGCGTTGGTGCTGCCGTCATGGCAGGTGAGCAAGCGCCGACGGCACTGGCAGTCATTGTTGGTCTTGCCGTATTGCGTGAAGGCAGTGAATTAGTGTTATTCCTGCATGGCATTGCAGCGTCGGGTTCTGGTGCAAGTAACTTACTGTTCGGTTCATTGATTGGTTTAGCTGCCGGTGTGCTTATTGGCGTTGTATTGTATTTAGGCCTGTTACGCATACCTATACATCAAGTCTTTCGTGTCACCGGTTGGTTAATTTTATTACTCGCAGCGGGTCTTGCGGCACAAGCTGCGGGTTATCTGGTGCAAGCTAACTTGATTCCATCGTTGGGCGAACGTATCTGGGATAGTTCACAGCTGCTCTCGCAACAAAGCGTATTGGGGCAGTTCTTACATATCACCTTGGGTTATCTGGATCGCCCGATGGGTATTCAGATACTCACTTATGTAGCAACCCTTTTTGGTATTTTATTGCTGACACGCTTGGTCAATGGTGGCGAATCACGACTGACGCCGGGCAAGGCGGTAACCGCAGTGCTCGTGGTATACCTTACGTTGCTCCTCGTCCCCAGTGAATCGCACGCGAGTCATAAAGTGTATTCACCAAAAGTTGAGCTGGAGGTGTGTGGTCATCGTACTTTTGATAATGACGCAGCAAAAAGCGACCAGGGAAAATTTAAAGTTGAAGTGGGTTATGGCGTGACTGAATACTGGTTTACCTCGGTATTCGGTGAAATTGAAAAATCCGAGAGCGGTAGTCACAAATACGAAGCAACAGCGTGGGAAAATATTTTTCAATTGACTGAACAAGGAAAATATTGGGTTGGTGTGGGCCTTTATCTCGAATACGAGCATCCACGTAACTCTGCCAGCAACGATAAAGTAGAGGCAAAGCTGTTATTGGAAAAAACCGCCGGTAAATTTATCCATACCGCCAACCTGGTGTTTGCGCGAGAAATAGCAGGTTCCAACGCGACAGAATTTGAATATGCCTAGCGCACGAAATATTTATTGGACAGGTCTTTTGAACCGGGTATTGAAATATATGGTGAGATGGGAGAGGTCGGCCATGTATCACCTTCTGATCAACAGGATCACCGTATAGGCCCTGTTATCTTTGGAGAGTTTGCGAATGAAAGCAAAAGCAAATGGAAATATGAAATCGGGTACTTATTTGGCATTAGTG
This sequence comes from Gammaproteobacteria bacterium, assembly GCA_031405795.1. Lineage (GTDB taxonomy): Bacteria > Pseudomonadota > Gammaproteobacteria > UBA6429 > Thiohalophilaceae > JACQBC01. The sequence continues at coordinate 4,625 of JANNJI010000443.1, read as the reverse complement.
ACGCCGCTCCCGATGGTACCCTCAAGGCCCTGCTTGAATACGAGTTCCGGTTTTAATCGTAAATCGGCAAATAATGGCGGGTTCTGTTAGAGGTTTACGCACCGCTTTGTCACAGCTACAAAGCGGTGCGCTATTAAAATATTTACCGTGAATAGACAGCGTTTAACACTGCCTTTTTGATCACATTCTGGTGTAAATAAAACCCCACCATGGCTGCGGGGGCATTTTCATCCAACGGCAGCGAATCGGTTTTAAGCGCGTAAACAATAAACTGGTAACGATGTGGTTTGTCACCAGCCGGTGGACAGGGGCCACCGTAGCCTGGTTTACCAAAATCCGTGCGGCTTTGTATGCTGCCTGCGGGGATCAGATTTTTTTGCACATCACCGGCATTTTTAACCACGCTGTCGGCGGTCGCGGGAATGTTGAATACCACCCAGTGCCACCAACCACTGCCGGTCGGCGCATCGGGGTCGTAGACTGTCACTGCAAAACTTTTTGTTCCCGCTGGTGCGCCGCGCCATTGCAGCGCAGGCGATACATTACTGCCCTGACAACCAAAACCGTTAAGCACTTGTTCGGCATCTATATGCCCATTTTTTTTGATTTGCGGGCTGGTAACGACAAATTCGTCCGCTAACGCCGCTTGCACTAACAATAATGCTGCACTTGTTATCAATAACCATTTTTTCATTTTTGCCTCCAATACGTTAAAAATATAGAACCCGTTAACTGTCGCTGGTTTCTGCCGGAGACAAGGATGCCAAACTAAGACCAGCAAAACTATTCGGAAACCGCCAAACTTTGCCCTGATTCATTCACCGCCTCGCGTAATTTCCGGGGCGGTAGGCCAAAACGTTTATGGAAGTTACTGCTGAAGCGGGAAACGGATTGATAACCGCAGTCGTAAGCGATTTGATAAATTGGCAACGCGGTTTGCATCAGTTGCATCAATGCGGAGCTTAACCGCAGTTCCGCCAGCAATTCGCGAAAGCCGGTGTTTTCATTCTTCAGGTGGCGGCGCAGTGTACTTTCTGTCGTCGCCAAGCGTGCACATATGTCGCTAATTTCCCATGTTGACGTCAAGTCGGCGGCCATCATCGCACGTACCCGGCGGCTCCAGCTGTGTTGACTCAGGATGTAGGAAAGCAGTTGCGGGCTCTTGTTGACTAAAATCAGCAGAATCTCCATCAGGCGATGGGTAATCAGGCTGGGCTGCTCAATGGGCTCAAGATAGTGCTTTATCGCGGATAAAAACACCTTGTCTTGCGCGAAGCGCAGGATACGGATCTGCTGCTGTTGCCTTTCGTGATCAATATTATGCGCCTTGCCTACCCGCTCTAGTTGTTCAATAGAAAATGGAATAATCAGTGCACGGTATTTTCGCGAACGTTGATCCGGCTCATTGCGCAGGTCAAAGCTTGCTGGTGCGGGTATTGTCAGCACATCACCCGTCTCCGCCGTGATCGCCTGTGATCCTTCATAAAAAGTCTTGCGACCAGACAATACCAGGATCACGCAGGGGTCATGAAACGGCACATGGCGAATATGCACGGTGTTTGCGCACGAAATAAATCCTACGTTGGGGATGGCCGTTTTGTCATTGGCGGCACTGGGTGCGGTTAATAGTGCAGTAATGGCAGACAGAATTTCATTCATAAGTAATGATCATTTATCAAATTGTGGTCGGCATGTCTGCATGATAATACTAGCGTGAGTTTAAATGCCGGTCTTTGAGCCTGACATAATGTTGCGCCGAGTATAACAATTGATCGCGTTCAGCTTGAGTGAGCTCGCGTATGCGTCTGGCCGGACGGCCTAACCACAAATATCCGCCCGTCAAAGTTTTATCCTGGGTCACAATGCTGCCGGCACCGAGGATCGTCTCCGCTTCAATTGTCACCCCATCCATGACCACCGAGCCCATACCGATCAGGCACCGATTGCCAATTTGACAGCCATGCAGGATCACTTGGTGGCCAACGGTTACCTCATCGCCGACAACCGTCGCATAACCACCGGGTAAGTAATAACTATCATGACTCACGTGCACTACGCAATTGTCCTGTAGATTGCTGCGTGCACCGATGCGAATGGCATTCACATCACCGCGCACCACGCTAAACGGCCAGATTGAGCTATTGTCACCAATCTCAACATCACCTAGAACCAGGGCCATGTCGTCCACGTAGACATCCTTGGCCAGCTGCGGGTGTACATCTTCAAAGGCACGAATCGTCATAGGTATTCCTTATGTTTAATTGAGCAAGCGAGACCATTTTCCAGCAAATGGTCGGCGAAAAACAGTGGTTTTCATCCTTAGTCAAAAGTATGTAGCGTAGTGGGATTAAAGTCCGGGCACAAAAACGCCGAAAACAATGTGAGTAGACTCAACGCCAAACTATGGAAAGCGCGCCATGAAAGTGAATATGCCCATCACCGGTAAAGAACAGGAAGTCCTGGAAGGTATGTACTTGCTGTCTACGACCGATCCGCAAGGGCGGATTACCTATGTAAACCAGGAATTTGTGGCTATCAGTGGTTTTGGTCGTGATGAGCTGTTACACCAGGCACACAATATTGTGCGTCACCCGGATGTCCCGTCGGTTATCTTCCAGAGTCTTTGGCAGACACTGCAATCCGGCCGGTCCTGGATGGGCGTGGTCAAGAATCGCTGTAAAAATGGCGATCATTATTGGGTCAACGCTTTTATCACGCCGATTAAATGCAATGGCGAGATCATTGAGTGCCAGTCTGTGCGTACCCGCGCTGATCGCGCGGACATCGCGCGGGCGGAAAAATTATACGCCCAGCTCAAGGATGCTAAAAACCTCCCTGCCAAAGCAGCCCCCGTGTGGAATTTACAGGCAAAATTGAGCATCGTTGCCGCCCTGGTGCTGTTACCAGTGTTACTCGTGCCCTGGTTAACCGGGTTGATGTCAGCGTTATGGTCAGGTACTTTATATATCGGTAGCACGATCCTGTTACTGATCGCAAATTGGTACTATCTTCATCCGCTGGTGCGACTACGGCATATGGCGCACGAGGTTGTCGACAATCATTTATTACAGCATTTGTATACCGGGCGGCATGATGATATCGGTGCGATACAATTTGCGGTAAAAATGCTACGTACGCAATTGCGCGCGATGGCAGCTCGCATCAACGACATTGCCAATACACTCCACGATAATGCCCATGACATGTCAAACTCCATTGCCTTGACCAATCAGGGTTCCAACCATCAACGTACCGAAACTGATAAGCTGGTGCGGGCGATGAAAGATTTGTTCGTGACCGCCGAGAGTGTCTCGCGCAACGCCCAACAAGCCTCACAAGCTGCGGTCGACGCCGACGACAACACCAAACAAGGGCGGCAAATTGTCAAGCAGACGATCAACTCGATTAACGATTTGGCCAATCAAGTGGAGCAATCTTCTATAGTGATACGGCAATTGGCACAGGATAGCCACAACATAGGAACAATCCTTGATGTGATTAAAGGTATTGCCGAACAAACCAATCTACTGGCGTTAAATGCCGCTATCGAAGCGGCGCGTGCTGGTGAGCAAGGTCGTGGCTTTGCGGTGGTGGCGGATGAAGTACGTTCGTTGGCCAGCCGCACTCAACAATCGACACAAGAAATTAGCAATATGATTACACGCTTACAACAAGCGGCACAAAGCGCAGTCAGCGCCATGGAGAGCGGCCGGGACAGCGCGCAAGCCACAGTCAGACAAGTGGCGGGTGCAGATGAGGCGCTTGATGGTATTTCTGTTGCGATTGTTCGCATCAAGGACATGAACAATCAAATTGCCAGCGCCGCAGAAGAACAAACCGCTGTGACCGGCGAAATCAAAGGCAACGTCGACACCATCAATGATGTGATGGAACTAACGTTTGATACGATTAGTTCGATCGGGCAACAGAGCAATGACATTGAGATGAGCTCTAAAACACTCAGGGAAGTTGCATCGTATTTTAAACAAAGTTAATTACACTTGCAGCGCCGCACCATTCACCATCTCTAATTGCTCACGCAAGATCATCATCTGTTCTTCCCAATAGCGGGGGGTGTTAAACCAGGGGAAGTGCATGGGGAAGGCCGGGTCATGCCAGCGCCGCGTTAACCAGGCACTGTAATGAATCAGCCGCAAGGCGCGTAATGCCTCGAGCAAACGGATTTCCGCGTAATCAAAATCACAAAACAATTCATAGCCGTCTAATATCGTGCGTAATTGTTTGGTCATTTCCAGGCGCGTGCCGGAGAGTAACATCCACAAATCCTGCATCGCCGGGCCCATACAACAATCATCCAGATCGACAAAGTGTGGACCATTTCCAGTCCACAAAATATTGCCGGGATGACAATCACCGTGAAGGCGTATGTATTGAGGGCAGCTATTGGCAAAGAGCGGCTCAAGTTGGTCTAATAGCTCAGTGACAACTTGGGTATAGTTATGTTGCAGGTACTCCGGCAAAAAATCACTGTGTTGAATCGCCGCCAAACCGGCTCGTCCATAGCTGGCGACATCTAAGCGTAGCCGGTGCACAAAAGGCCGCAGGCGCCCAACGGCATGGATGCGACCAAGCGTTCGGCCCAGCTGCTCCAGGTGTTGCAGGTT
>JANNJI010000442.1:0-4922 GCA_031405795.1 Gammaproteobacteria bacterium | reverse complement strand
TCGACAAAACCAAGTGCATAAGAGGCGTCGACCGCCTCCACAAGCAAGCCTTGCGCAAATTCCCGCATTGTATGCGTCATCGTGAAGGCGTTGAGGGAATCCTCGCGTCCGGGAAAAAAGAACAACAGAACTTGTTTTCTTCATCGTCAAAGATTATTTCTTCTGGTGGAAACTGTAATAAACCAATATATTCGTTTGCCATTTATGCCTCCCTGTTCCATTTTATGACTGGCTAATCCTACCAAGAGAAAACAAGGGGGGACAACCGTTTTAAAACCACATTTAAAATATGATAAGCACCCTTTGTCAGTGTTTTGATCATGATCTTCCCCGGCTACGGGTTAAACCCGGCAAAATCCCGACTGACATTCAGGATGTTATAATTTCAGATGGTTACCACCCGGATAAGCCGGGGCTTAATAACATAAAGGTAAAGAGCTGGTGTTGAAACCAATTGGTTAAGCCGGTTTTCCAACCTATGCAAAATTTTACCAGGCTCACTGTTCCCGTACGATATGGTATGCTTTTGCCTTGATTTTAAAGCGTGAGCAAATGAACACACCATGCGCCTGACACGCAAACACCTTCGCAATTTACTCCTGCTGGCACTGGTGATCATCCCGTTGAGCTCATGCGGCACCCTGAGTTATTACTGGCAGGCGGCCAGTGGTCATATAGCGATCATGAATAAGCAGCAACCGATTAACGAGGTGCTGTTGCAGCCCGGCATTGATAATAAACTCAAACAACAATTAGAATTGGCGCTGCGTGCGCGTGATTTTGCCAGCCAGGCATTGCTGTTACCGGACAATGACAGTTATCGCCGTTTTGCGGATTTGGGTCGGCCCTATGCGGTGTGGAACGTGGTGGCAACACCGGAGTTGTCGGTGACACCGGAGCATTGGTGTTTTTTGTTCGTGGGTTGCGTCAGTTATCGCGGATATTTTGCCAAGGAAGATGCCGAGGCCTTGGCGAATAAGTTACATGAGCAGGGCATGGATGTGTATGTGGGTGGCGTCGCGGCGTATTCGACCCTGGGTTATTTTGACGACCCTCTGTTGAATACCATGTTAAAAAATGATGAAGCGGCCCTGGTCGGTGTTATTTTTCACGAGCTGGCGCACCAGGTAGTCTATATTAAAGGGGACACTGAATTTAACGAGGCCTTTGCCACCGCTGTGGAGCAGGAAGGTGTGCGGCGCTGGTTTCTGGCTAAGGGGCAGGCCGATCACTATCAGCGCTATGTACAAGAGCTGCAATTCAGCCGTGAGTTTTACCAACTGTTACGGGCAGCGCGTCATGAACTGATGCAGTGTTACACCGGTGGCGCGAATATCGAGGAAAAGCGCAGACAGAAGCAGGTGTTACTGGCAGGATTAAAAACAAAATATCAACAATGGAAAAATCAATCTGCGTACACGCGTTATGATCGCTGGATGCAACAGGACTTAAACAACGCCAACCTGGCGCTGGTGGCCACGTATCATGAATTAGTACCGACCTTTATGACCTTGTTGGCAAACAACAAAGGCGACCTGGCCGCGTTTTATCAGGCGGTAAAACAACTAGCGGAGCTGGAGAAGGGTGAGCGACATGCGGCATTAGTCAATAACCGGCAACCGGCGAACCAGGCGCCACTCTCCACCATCGTGGCGCCGCATTAAACACAAGCAGGCGTGGCAGTAATCACCATTGGTAAAATAAGGCAACAATAAAGATGAGCGAGATAGTATTACCCTTCTGGTTGTTTGCCATCATGTTGACGGTAACGGCGTGGGCGGTGTTATCGCGCCTGTTGATTCCCAGCACCCGCTGGGTGTTGCGGCGGCGCGTTAATCGCGTCATCGATCAGCTCAATTCCAAATTGAATATTTCAATTCGCCCTTTTCAGCTAACGAAGCGCCAGGTGTTGATTGATCGCCTGGTGTTTGATCCCAAAGTCATGCACGAGATCGAGGTGTATGCACGTGAGCATCAGTTACCTCGTGCGGTGGTGCAGGCCCAGGCAATGAAGTATGCCAGGGAAATTGTGCCAAGCTTTAACGCCTATGTGTATTTTCGTTTTGGTTATTGGCTGGCGCGACACTTTGCACGGTTGTTGTATCGGGTTCGTGCCGGATTTACCAACGAGAGCAGGCTTGGCAAGGTCGATACCAATTCCGCCGTAGTATTCGTGATGAATCACCGCAGTAACATGGATTATGTCCTGGTGGCATTTTTGGCGGCAGAAGAAAGTGCGTTGTCCTATGCGGTGGGAGAGTGGGCGCGGGTTTGGCCTTTGCAACAAATGATCCGTGCAATGGGCGCTTATTTTGTACGGCGAAAATCAGAAAACACCCTGTATCGACGTGTGCTGGAGCGGTATGTCCACATGGCCACCGAGCAAGGGGTTTGTCAGGCGGTGTTTCCCGAAGGCGGTCTCAGCAAGGACGGCCATTTGCGCGAACCTAAATTAGGTATCCTCGATTACATGTTGCGCGGATATGATTGCGAACACGAGCGTGACATTGTGTTTGTGCCGGTGGGGATCAATTACGATCGCGTCGTAGAAGACCGCACCCTGGTGCGTGCCGTGGATGGACAGGCGCCGCGGCGCAGTAAATGGTTTGTCACGCGCACCACCACCAAATTTATTGCCCGGCAAGTGTGGTTAATGTTGCGCAGTCGCTGGGTGCGGTTCGGTTACGCGGCGGTAAATTTTGGTAAACCATTATCGATGCGTGAATACTGTAAACAGCAGCGCCTCAATTTCGCCCGGCTCGATACACAACAGCGGTTCGTCGAGGTCGAACGGCTTGCCAAACAAATGATGGTCGAGATCCATGGCTTGATACCGGTGTTACCCATTCCTTTGCTGTGCCAGTTACTCATGGAGGTGGGCGAAAAACCAATAGCCGAGTTTGATTTGCGTGCACGTTTCTATCAGCGTGCCGAAGATCTGGCTGCCGGTGGTCGCCGTGTTATTGCCCCCAGTATCACCCGCGAACATACTTTCAGTACCGCGATGCACATGTTACGGCTACGCCACCTGATTCTCGATAGCGAGGAAGGCGTTTGCGCCAACCCCGTTTCGCGCGACGTCATATCGTATTACGCCAATTCCATTAACGACGCAGCAACGCAGCCGGTAATAATAAAAAACATTGGCCACAGCTAATCGGCGTTTCTGCACCGTATTTCTGCACCATTTCTCAATGGGATAATCCAGTTTTGTCAGCTACCCAGGAAGAGCGATTTTTATTGCGGCTCATCTGGCGTTGTGTTGCCGTGCCAGCAGGGTGTATGCAGTCGGCACTACAAACAAAGTTAACAGCGTGCCAATTAATAAACCACCGATGATCACCAGGCCGATCGGTTGGCGGCTTTCGGCACCGGCGCCGTGCGCAAATGCCAGCGGTAACGCACCCAGCACCATCGCTGCCGTGGTCATCAGGATCGGTCGCAGGCGCATGACTGAGGCCTCGATCACCGCATCAAGCACCGATTTGCCTTGTTCCTGTAATTGGTTGGCGAAGGCGACGATCAGGATTCCGTGTTTGGTGATCAAGCCGATCAACATCACCAGCCCCACTTTGCTGTAGACGTTGAGGGTGGTGTTGGTCATTACCAGAAATAACAAGGCGCCAGTGATCGCCAGTGGCACAGTGAACAAAATAATCAACGGGTCAATAAAACTCTCAAATTGAGCGGCGAGCACGAGGAAAATAAATACCACGGCCAAAGCAAAAATGACGATCAAGGCGGTGCCGGATTCCTTGAACTCGCGTGATTGGCCATCGTAAGCGGTTTGCATCTCCGCCGGGACGATCTCTTTGGCGGCGGCATCCATAAAATCGAGCGCTTCACCCAAAGAAGAACCGGCGCCTACGTTTGCTGAGATTGTTGCCGACCGGAAACGATCGAAGTGATTGAGTTCTTTTGGTGCGACGGTTTCACGAATATCAACCAGATTGGATAATTGAATCAACTCATTGTTGTTACCGCGCACGTAGATCGAAGATAAATCGCGCGGTGTTCTGCGATCCTTGTCGGCCAGTTCGAGGATCACATCGTACTGTTCGCCATCGCGTTTGAAGCGCGTCACTTGTTTGCCGCCCAACATGGTTTCCACCGTACGGCCCAGGGCGGCAACATCCACGCCCAAGTCGGCAATCTTGTCACGTCTGACCGTAACCGCCAGTTGTGGCTTATTTAATTTCAGATCGCTATCGATATTGGCCAGTCCTGGAAAAGTACGCGCCTTGGCCAAGAGTTTGTTTACCACGTCGTTGAGCGCTTTATAGTTGGTCGACTGCACAACAAATAACACCGGCGGATTGCGAAAACTCTGGCCCAATGACGGCGGATTAATCGGGAAGGAAAACACCCCCGGCATGCCAAACATTTTTGGCATCAGCTCAGTGGCGATCTGTTGTTGTTTGCGATCCCGTTGGCTCCAGGGTTTGAGGCTGACAAAGGACAAGGCCGTGTTCACCGGATTGGGCTTTTCCAAGCCCGGTGCGACCACCATAAAATACGTATTGATCTCGGGTATGTTGGCATAGAGTTGTTCGATTTGCCGCGCATATTTATCCGTATAGGCAAAGGTCGACCCTTCCGGTGCGACGGTGATACCAATCAAAATGCCGCGATCTTCCAGCGGGGCAAGTTCACCTTTTAGAAAGGTAAACAATACGGCTGCCATGCCCGCCACGATCACGCCGATGATCATTACCACCGCACGGCCGCGTAATGCCTTGCTGAGTGCGCGGCGATAACGCTCATTTAGATTATGCAAGGCGTTTTCAATGGCGGTATAAACACGGCCATGCGCCTTCTCATGATGTAATAACTTGGAACACATCATTGGCGTCAATGACAAGGCGACAAAGCTCGACACCAACACCGCACCGGCGACGGTTAAGGCAAACTCCGAAAACAAC
>JANNJI010000441.1:0-5294 GCA_031405795.1 Gammaproteobacteria bacterium | reverse complement strand
CCCAAGTCTGCCCGAGGCGCTGCCAGACACCATAGCTCTGCTCGTTGAAGCGGCTGTGGCGGGCGTCGTAGCGCCAAAGGGCGGTGACGTCGTAGACCTCGTTGAGGCGCTGGCGGTATTCGAGGTAGTATTCCTCGTAGTTTCCTTTGAGCCAGCACATTGGCGCCGAGGCCTTGTTTGAAAATGAGGACGGCGAAACCATTACCATGTTTGTAACACAGATCGAAGACGATCAAGTGACGCTCGATGGTAATCATCCCTTCGCTGGCATGACCGTGATCTTTCGGCTTACGGTGATCGGAATTCGTGATGCCACGCCGCAGGAATTACAATCCGGCGAGGTGATTGAAGTAACGGGGCCACTGACCTACCAATAAAATTTATGTCTACATCATTGCCGCTGAATGTTGTCGTGCTCGCCGCCGGGGCTGGTACCCGGATGAAGTCCGCGTTGCCAAAGGTGTTGCATCGCCTCGCTGGCAAACCATTGTTAAAACACGTGATTGATACTGCGCAATTACTCAAGCCTGCGCACCTCAGTGTGGTGTATGGTCATGGCGGCGAGCAAGTGCGCAATACGTTAGTGAAAGAATCGGTGTTATGGGTTGAGCAGGTGCAACAACTCGGTACCGGTCACGCTGTAGCACAGGCCATGCCGCAGTTGCCAGATGATGCGATCACCTTGGTGTTATATGGCGATGTGCCATTAATAAAAGATCAAACACTCGCCGAGCTGATCCGCCTGGCGAGTGATGGCAGCCTCGCAGTACTGACCATCTGTTTGCAAAACCCACAGGGCTACGGCCGCATCGTGCGCAATTCGCACGGCGATGTGGAGCGTATCGTCGAAGAAAAAGATGCCAGTCTGGCACAAAAAAAAATAACAGAAATTAACACCGGTATCCTTGCGGTGGAGAACAAAAAATTACGCCGTTGGTTAAGCCAGCTGAAAAATAATAATGCCCAAGGTGAATATTATCTCACCGACATCATTGCCATGGCCGTGGCGCAGGGCGTCGTGGTCGCCACCAGTCACCCGGCAGAGGAAAGTGAAGTGTTGGGTGTCAACAGCCGTAACCAACTGGCGCAGCTTGAGCGGACGTACCAACTGCAACGCGCCGAACAGTATATGCTGCAAGGCGTGAGCTTTCTGGATCCGGCGCGGGTGGATTTTCGTGGCGCGGTGGAGTTTGGCCGTGATGTCAGCGTTGATGTGAACGTGGTGTTTAACGGACAAGTGGTAGTCGGCAACAACGTCAGCATTGGCGCAAATTGTGTGATCACGGATGCGACCATCGCCGACGGCGTTGAAATATTACCAATGTGTGTAATCGAACAAGCCACGGTCGGTATCAACAGCCGGGTTGGTCCTTTTTCGCGTTTACGCCCAGGTGCAACATTGATGGGGGATAATCACATCGGTAATTTTGTCGAGATCAAGAACAGCCAGCTTGGTCCGGGTTCGAAGGTCAATCATTTAAGTTATGTCGGTGATACGCAAATGGGCAGCAAGGTGAATATCGGCGCAGGTACCATCACCGCCAATTATGATGGTGCGAACAAACACCAGACAGTTATCGAAGACAATGCCTCCACCGGCTCCAACAGTGTCCTGGTGGCGCCGGTCACGATTGGTAAAGGCGCGACCATCGGTGCGGGTTCAGTGATCAGCAAGGCCGCGCCCGCAGGTAAACTTACCTTGACGCGATCCAAGCAGGTGACGCTGGAGGGTTGGCAACGACCCACGAAAAAATTGTAGGTCGGGCTTAAGCCCGACAAGCCAACCGTGTAATGCAAACGGCGGTAAATGAGACATCGGTTGTTCGGCCTTGATATACACAATGCCAGGGATCGCACAAGTGATTGTCTTGAGCGGGTTAGTCCGGATGTGTATCTGTGTTCATCGGGTCGGGCTAAAGCCCAACCTACAGAAAGAATTAAAGGAGTTAAATATATGTGCGGAATCGTAGGTGCAGTAGCAGAACGGGATGTGGTGCCGATTTTAGTCGAAGGATTAAAGCGACTGGAATACCGCGGTTATGACTCCGCCGGTGTGGCGGTGTTGGATAGCGGCAACTGTATCAGCCGGGTGCGCATGCTGGGCAAGGTCGTGCATTTGGATAACGCCGTTAAAGAAAAGAATCTACAAGCACGCATCGGTATCGCGCACACGCGTTGGGCAACCCACGGCGTGCCGTCCGAGGCCAATGCCCATCCCCATGTCTGCCGCAAAACCGTGGCAGTGGTGCACAACGGCATCATCGAGAATCACGAAAAATTACGCAAGGCCCAAACCGCCAAAGGTTATGAATTTACCTCGCAAACCGATACCGAAGTCATTGTCCATCAGATTTACGAACATCACATTGAAGGCAAAAAAGACCTGCTGCGCAGTGTCCAGGATGCCATCAAGGAACTCGAAGGTGCCTACGCCATTGGGGTGATCAGCAATCATGAACCCGGCCGCTTGATCGCGGCGCGGCGCGGCAGTCCGCTGGTGATCGGCATTGGCATCGGTGAATATTTTATTGCCTCCGATGTTGCGGCGTTGTTACCGGTGACCCAACGTTTTATTTTTCTTGAAGAAGGTGATGTCGCGGATATACGGCGTGATGCGCTGACCATTTATGATGGTGACGGTAAACCCATAGAGCGGGTTATCAAGGATAGCGAACTCTCCGCCGATGCCGTGACGCGTGGCCAGTATCGTCACTACATGCAAAAAGAAATTTTTGAACAAACCCGCGCAGTCGCTGATACCTTAGAGAGTCGCATCAGCGGTCAACGCGTGTTGGAGGAGGCCTTTGGCCCCAATGCGGGAGCCATCTTCGATCAGATCAAGGCCGTGCACATTGTCGCCTGTGGTACGAGTTTCCACGCAGGTTCGATTGCCAAGTATTGGTTTGAAAGTCTGGCAAATATTCCGTGCAGCGTCGAGGTCGCCAGTGAATTTCGATATCGCAAACCCATTGTGCATCCTGGTTCATTGATCGTCACCATTTCACAGTCCGGTGAAACTGCGGACACCCTGGCGGGATTGCGCTTAGCGAAGGAGCGCGGTTTTGGTCATTCGCTGGTAATTTGCAATGTGCCGGAGAGTTCCTTGGTGCGCGAATCAGAAATGGCATTGATGACGCGTGCCGGGCCGGAGATCGGTGTCGCTTCGACCAAGGCTTTTACCACGCAATTGGTTGCCTTGATGTTATTGGTGATCGTGATTGGCCGTCGCCATGGTTTAACCGCAAAAACAGAAGCACGACTGGTACATCAGTTGGTGTTTTTACCCAGCAAGATAGAAAAAGTATTAGAGCTGGATAAAGCAATTGAATTACTCGCCGAAGACTTTGTCGACAAACAACACGACTGGTTTCTGGGGCGCGGAACCATGTATCCGATTGCGATGGAAGGGGCGCTCAAACTCAAAGAGATATCCTACATCCACGCCGAGGCTTATCCCGCCGGTGAATTAAAACACGGCCCATTGGCCCTGGTCGATGCCGATATGCCGATCATCACCGTCGCGCCGAATAATGAATTGCTCGATAAACTCAAATCCAACCTGCAAGAAGTCCGCGCCCGTGGTGGGGTGTTGTATGTGTTCGCCGATGAAAGCCTCGACTTCAGCGGTGATGAAAGCACCAAGGTAATGAAAGTCGTTGCCTGCGAAGACGAAACCGCGCCCATCGTCCACACCATTCCCCTGCAATTGCTCGCCTATCACGTCGCGGTATTAAAAGGCACTGATGTCGATCAACCGCGTAACCTGGCTAAATCAGTAACGGTGGAATAAATTACAACACTTTCTTAGAGTTCATACGCCAAATACTATTGCCATGAGCTATTTTTAGGATGGCTAAACGAGTAGCGTTATTCAACCGGAACTCCTTGTATGTTACGCATCACCGAAATAAAACTGCCACTTGATCACTCCGATGCCGACTTAACAGCAGCGATCCTGCACAAGTTGAGCATTCAAGCGGAGGAGATGGTCCGTTACACTATCTTCAAGCGCAGCTATGACGCGCGTAAACGACATCATATCTTTCTGATTTATACGGTGGATGTCGAAACGACGCAGGAACAGGCGATACTTGCGCGGCTGCAAGGCGCTGTTGATATCAGTGTCACACCAGACATGAATTATCGCTTTGTCGCACATGCCCCTGAAGGTCTGTCGGGGTCGCGGCCAATTGTCATTGGCCTGGGGCCGTGCGGATTATTTGCCGGATTGATCCTGGCGCAAATGGGTTTTCGGCCGATTATTCTGGAACGCGGTAAGGCGGTACGTGAACGTACCGTTGACACTTTTAATCTATGGCGCAAGCGGCAACTGGACCCGGAATCCAATGTGCAATTTGGTGAAGGCGGGGCCGGGACCTTTTCCGATGGCAAACTCTACAGCCAAATCAAAGATCGTCAGCATCATGGCCGCAAGGTATTGCTGGAATTTGTCAAGGCCGGTGCGCCGGAAGAAATTCTGTATGTGAGTAAACCCCATATCGGTACGTTTAAACTGGTGAAGATGGTGGAGAATATGCGCGCCACCATTGAAGCACTGGGCGGCGAAATTCGTTTTCAGAGCCGGGTTGAAAATATCAACATTGAACATGGCCAGGTGCAGGGCGTGCTACTGGCCAGTGGCGAACAGATTAATAGTCACCATGTGGTACTCGCAGTGGGTCACAGTGCGCGTGATACATTTCAAATGTTGCATGCGCGCGGCATCTATGTTGAGGCGAAACCGTTTTCGATTGGCCTGCGTATCGAGCACCCGCAATCCTTGATCGATCAGTGCCGCTTTGGCACATTTGCGGGTAATCCGCTGTTGGGTGCGGCGGATTATAAATTAGTACATCACTGTCGCAACAGCCGTTCGGTGTACAGTTTCTGCATGTGTCCCGGTGGTACGGTGGTGGCGGCCTCCTCCGAACCCGGCGGCGTGGTAACCAATGGCATGAGTCAATACTCGCGCAATGAACGCAACGCCAACAGCGCGATCGTGGTGGGCATCACGCCCGAGGATTATCCCGGCAATCCACTGGCAGGCATCGACTTCCAACGTCACTGGGAACAACAGGCATTTGTGTTGGGTGGCAGCAACTATGATGCGCCGGGGCAATTGGTCGGTGACTTTCTTGCGCAACGGCCATCAACAGAATATGGCAAGGTACTGCCATCGTATACACCGGGTGTACGTCTTGGTGATGTAACCGCGTGTTTACCGGATTATGCTGTTACTGCGATTCGCGAGGCACTGCCCGAGTTTGACAAACAGATCAAGGGATTCGCCATGG
>JANNJI010000440.1:0-1934 GCA_031405795.1 Gammaproteobacteria bacterium | reverse complement strand
CAGTTGCGCGTCAAACAGCAAGACCGAGATATTGAGGTTATCCAGTATCTGCGTTGGTAACGGATTCGACGGTGATGCAATGGCCATGGTCATATCCTGCTATAGCAATTAGTAAACCAATTTAGTGCAATGGCCAGGCGCGGCCAGGAGTTGCGGTATAACTTCTTAAAAATCAGGTAAAACAATAAGATAGAGCATTTTGTGTTTTGTTAAATATTCCAACAGATTTGCCGTTGCACGTATCCATGCACGAGTTTAAACCAGAGCCAGCGTGAACGCACTGTTACAGTGCATGTTTTGATGAAAGAGTGCAACGGCTTGTTAGCTATATATTACGAAGAGAGAACCCTTGACCTGGGCTTGTTAACGCCATGGTGCTGGCACCTGAACGACACAATCCGAACAAACGGCGAGGATCAGCAGCAAAAAACAGATCGAAGTAACTGTGCTTTTTCTACCTGTGTTGATAGATTTATCAGAGACTTAGTTGTTTCTCGTAAGCCCAAAAATCACGCCCTCCCCGACTAAAGTTTCGGTCAGGCGCACGAATAAAGCCCGACAATTCATATAAATGATGCGCGGCCTGCATGGATAGCTGTGTCGACAAAAGCATTTTCGAATACCCCTTCTGTTTTGCATCGTCAATTGCCGCCTCAACAAGCATTTTACCCAAGCTATTGCCGCGATACTCCGGTTTAACGCCAAGCAACTGCATCTCAGTTTCATCGTCACGCGCCAAACGGCGTGCAGGTGAATCGGGATACACGGTGATCACCATTCCCGCAAATATCAAATGTTGCTTTTCGCGTGCAGCAATTATTTTTCCTCTGCTTCTGACTGCGGCGGGTTCGAATAAAGAGATAGCCACTTCTGCGGTTGTGAAGCCACCATCGACATAAACACGGGATAGCAGTTCCGTTATTTCCTGATCGCTGATAGTTAGCGCCTCTGCTGTATCAATATGGAAGTTCATTTGCTGTCCTTCTTGTATAATCCCTACTACACCTAAAGAAAGAACTTCTGATTAACTGTCATCAACTCTGTTCCAAAACCACCCTAACTCTATCCCCCAACGCCACTTACCCGTTGGTCGAAATGACAGAAAAGTAATTAATCAAAAGCCACCTAACATAGAAGTGAGGTGCGGCTTTTGACTGTATTCTCAACCGTCTTGTTAGACGAGTGATTCATGTATTTAATTCGCTGGAATTGCACTTGCATGGCCCGCAATAATTTGCATCGTTCCGTCGGGAAAGATCAGCCAAATACGCGTATAGCGAATACTGAAGTCAATGGGCGAACTCTCGTACGTACCCAGCAAGTGCATCAAAACAGAAACTACGGCGAAGCCGGAATTAAGCTGAATGTGCCGCTCAGAGGGGTTGAGTTCTTTGAGCTTGAGTGTGCCGGATCGATGAAAAGCAAGATCATCTTGCTTGCTGACGAGTTGTCCGAGGTGATTGGTGAAGATAAGTTCAGGTGCAATAAGTTCGTCGAGTACGCCAATATCAGAACGAAGCATTGCCTGCCGGAGCCGCTCCTCGACTTCGATAACCTGAGTTTGAAGTTTGTTATTCATGGTCTCACCAATGTAGTGCGCCTATGGCGTCGTTGCACTTCGAAATTGAACTTGCGATCCATTATATAAAAAATTCCCGTCACTAGCGAATCGGGGCTTTCTACAACTGTAACAGCAGGCCGATTTGTTGTACCGGTTTACGCAGGTTTGAAGTGTCCAAAAAATTTTATTTCTGCGATGGCTTGCAGGTAGGGTAAGAATCGTTCGTCACCGCTTTCGAATGCCTTGGATGCGGCGACAGCGTTTTCCAGGCAATCCCATTTGGCGAGATCGGCAAAAACCCTGTCGTTCCCTGCCGGCGAGTAGGTGTCCAGCTGTAATAGTCCTTTGAAATCCTGTAAGGCTTTTCTTAAAC
>JANNJI010000439.1:0-17255 GCA_031405795.1 Gammaproteobacteria bacterium | reverse complement strand
AGCGCATGATCAACGACCTGGCGGTGAACCTGATCGGCGTAGCCATGTGGAAGCAGAACAGCGGTATGATGAACTCAGAAAATCAGCGCTTGAGAGTGTCGAAAACAGTTTTTCCGAGTCTCAAAAAGGCATGTTGAAGGCACGAACCATCACCACCGAGGCGCTGAATGCGTCGACATTGTGGGATACAGTAAACACACACCGTATTGATTGGGATTGGATTGATGGGTATTCTATAGTTTAAGTTTCGCTATCCCAAACGCTTTGAAATGGCCTTGTGGCAAAATAATGCGCTCATCAGCCTGTGGCTGGGCCGCCCGACGTATGCAGGCACCGCCCTTCGGCTTGATTTCGTGGAGGCCGCGCCTAAAGAATTAGGGGAAAGAGTCAGCACAATGCCGTTTGTTATAGCTGGCCTGGCTGCTTACGCTCTCATTATTGGTGCCCGACAGATCAGAATCATGCACCCGATTAACGAAACGGTTAGAAATCATTATGCTACATTTGGCTATACGTATGAGCCAAAAGACGATTATCTTTATCGGGAATTATTGTAATGAGTAATAAAAAAGTCACGGACATTCGCACGCGGCGGAAAAAACGATACAAATCGTTTAACCAAAAAATAAAGGAAAAGCTAGCACTCTATTGCGCTATAGCCGCGACTGTCGAAGAACCGGATGCCTTTGCGTCGGGGGGGATATGAAAAAAATTCTTGAAGAACCAGAGGACGATGAATATGAAGACGAAAAACCCAAACCACATGACGGATCATGAAAGCAAACAGTGACATAACGCAAAAAGCGTAACACTCTTCTACCTATCTTCCAAAGTTGTGCATCTATTTGATTTCGCTCTCGGTTCAGTGAGGCCGTAACAAGTTAATTGCTTGGTTGCGATGCATTCTGGCGGTAGCTTGCACTTATTCAGTGCGATTTAGCAGATATTTAGGCCGGTCACCTGCCTGACAGGTATGCTTTTATTCGTTACTATCAATATGTTACTATCTATTTCAGCGTTTGCTTATCTTCTGGCATAGGGGTTGCTCTATAGAGAGCAAACTCGGTTGACTCATGGTTCAAGGAGCAGTGGTAATGAAAGAAAAATTGGTCGTCATCGGTAATGGTATGGCAGGTATTCGCACCATTGAAGAGTTACTTAAATTGTCACCGGATACGTACGATATTACCGTATTTGGCGATGAGCCTTATGGAAATTACAACCGCATTCTCCTGTCACCGGTACTCGCAGGGGAGAAGACCATCGATGACATCATGTTAAACACCGAACAATGGTATCTGGATAATCACATCACGTTATTCAAAGGTAAAAAAGTTGGCGAAATCAATCGACGTCAGCGCAAGGTTATTGCTACCGATGGTACTGAAGCGTTCTATGACAGAGCATTAATTGCAACCGGCTCGACCCCCTTTATTTTACCGATACCCGGCAATGATTTGGAAGGTGTCATTTCTTTTCGTGATATTCATGATGTACATCGTATGCTGGATACCTCTAAAAAACACAAACATGCCGTTGTCATTGGCGGTGGCTTATTAGGATTGGAAGCCGCGAATGGTTTAAAACAGCAGGGCATGAGTGTCACCGTGGTGCACCTGATGGATGCCTTGATGGAACGGCAACTGGATAAACAAGCCGCAGGTATGTTGCGTAAATCACTGGAAGCACGCGGTCTCAACTTTTTACTGCAAACCCAAACTGAAGCCATCATTGGTGATGAGCGCGTGAAAAAAGTCCGTTTCAAGGATGGCACAGAAGTTTATGCCGATTTGGTTGTGATGGCGGTCGGTATCCGGCCAAACTTTGAACTGGCAAAAAAAGCGGGCATCCATTGTGAACGCGGCATTGTGGTCAGCGACACCCTGCAAACCTTTGACCCGCGCATTTATGCAGTGGGTGAATGTGTGCAACATCGTGGTGCGGCATATGGTTTAGTGGCACCACTGTTCGAGATGGCAAAAGTCTGCGCCAATCATTTAGCCTTGCATGGTATAGGCCGTTATGAAGGCTCTATCACCTCCACTATGCTCTAGGTCACCGGTATTGATCTGTTTTCTGCCGGGGATTATTTGGGTAATGCCAGCACCGAAGATTTGATATATCAGGATTCCGCACGCGGCGTTTACCGCAAATTAGTCATCCATGACAATCGTATCAAAGGTGCTGTCATGTATGGCGATACGCTGGATAGTAATTGGTACTTCGATTTAATGCGCGACAACACCGATATCACCGATATGCGTGAACGTATTTTGTTTGGTCAGGCACATTTGGGCGACTCCGGTCACGGCAAGGAAAATCGTGTTGTAGCCATGCCCGATACTGCTGAGATTTGTGGTTGTAATGGAGTCCGTAAAGGTACCATCGTAAAGGCCATTGTTGAAAAGAAATTATTTACCCTCGACGATGTGAGAGCACATACCAAGGCATCCAGCTCCTGTGGATCATGTACGGGACTTGTCGAGAGTTTATTAGCCTCTACACTCGGCGGTAACTATTCGCTGGCCCCGCATGCAAAACCAGTTTGCGCTTGTACTGATCGTTCGCACGATGATGTGCGCAAGGCTATAAAGTCGTTTGATCTGAAAACCATCAGCGCGACCATGGGTTTTCTGGAGTGGAAAACCCCCAATGGCTGTAACAAGTGCCGCCCTGCATTGAATTATTACTTGTTGTGCGCCTGGCCTGGTGAATACAAAGACGATAACCAATCGCGCTTCATCAATGAACGTGCCCATGCGAATATCCAAAAGGACGGAACCTACTCTGTTGTGCCGCGCATCTGGGGTGGCGAAACTACACCGGGTGAATTGCGGGCGCTTGCCGAAATTGCCGAAAAATACCAGGTGCCCACCGTACACATCACCGGTGGTCAACGGATTGACTTTCTCGGGATTAAAAAAGAAACGCTGCCGAAAATGTGGGGGGATTTATCCAAGGCCGGTTTTGTTTCCGGACACGCCTATGGCAAGGCGGTACGCACCGTAAAAACCTGCGTTGGACAGACGTGGTGCCGGTTCGGTACACAAGACTCCACCAGTATGGGCATCCAAATGGAAAAACTCACCTGGGGTTCATGGATGCCGCACAAATTCAAAATGGCGGTATCCGGTTGTCCACGTAATTGTGCCGAAGCCACGATTAAAGATTTGGGTGTGGTGTGTGTCGACTCTGGATATGAGTTGCACGTTGGTGGCAATGGCGGCATCAAAGTGCGTGTTACGGATTTTTTATGCAGCGTAAAAACACCGGAAGAGGTATTGGAGTATACCGCTGCCTTTTCACAACTCTATCGTGAAGAAGCCCAATATTTGGAACGCACCGCACCGTGGATTGAGCGTGTAGGCTTATCTTATGTCAGCAAGCGTATTGTCGATGACGAAGAAGGTCGTAAAGAATTGGCAGCACGTTTCCATTATTCACAAAAAACCGCACAATCTGACCCCTGGGCAGAACGCGCCGCAGGAACCGATGCGCATGAATTCCAGCCATTAAAAGTCGTCGGATAATATCGAGGTAAGTACTATGCAAGCTGCCGCAAAAAACACATTAAAATGGACTGAAGTTGGTACCATCAATGATATCCCACAATTAGGGTCGCGCATTGTTTGCACCGATGAAGGTAATATCGCGATTTTTCGCACTGCGGATGACGAAATTTTTGCCTTGCGTGATCAGTGCCCGCACAAAGGTGGGCCACTGTCACAGGGTATTGTGCATGGCAAACGTGTTGCCTGTCCGTTGCACGATTGGAAGATTCATCTTGACACCGGCATTGCGGTGGCACCGGACGAAGGCTGTGCCGCGACATATCCGATCAAGATTGAGGCAGGAAAGATATTTCTTTCCTTGATCGCCAATACCGGTTGTCCAAAACAGTGACTTTGAAAGGTTCTAACTTATCAACGTGAAAGGATAAATGAAACCATGTTGTTTGGCCGCAAAACTAAAAATCCCATTCAGATTGCGAACAAAAATATTGTGGAGTGGAAATATACCACCTGTGGTTATTGTTCCACGGGTTGTTCAATTGAAGTGGGCCTGAATGCGCAAGGGGAGGCCGTCGGTTCACGTGGCGTCGGTAGTGCCGATGTTAATCGCGGTAAATTGTGCCTCAAGGGTATTTTTGAACATGAATTATTTAAGCTGGAAGGGCGCGGCACGACACCGCTGATCCGTGATAAATATTTTGAGCCATTCAAAGAAACCGGTTGGGATCCGGCCTTGGATAAAGTCGCCAGCGAAATACAACGCATTCAAGCCGCCTATGGCCGCGATTCCTTTGCCATCGTGTCAACCGGGCAAATCATGACGGAAGAATTCTACACCTTGGGTAAACTTGCACGCGGCGTGATTGGCACCAACAATTACGACGGCAATACCACTTTATGTATGGCGTCGGCCGCCTCTGGTTATAAACGCTCATTTGGTTCCGATGGCCCTCCGGGGTGTTATGACGATTTTGAGCACACGGAATGTTTACTGGCGATTGGTTCGAATCTGCCCGAGCAACACCCAGTTATCTTTTGGCGTTTGAAACAGGCGTTGGAAAAACGAAAATTCCCTGTGATTGTCGTTGACCCGCGCGTCACTATGTTTGCGCAAATGGCGGACATTCATTTACCCATTACTCCCGGCACCGATCTGGTACTGCTGAATAGCCTGGCGCATGTCATTCTTGCCGAAGGGCTGGCCGATAAAGCGTACATTGAGAAGTTCACTTCCGGCTACGACAGTTTTTATGACGTCGTTAAACAATATGATCCCGTTACTGCCTCGCGCATTTGTGGCATTGATGAAGACACAATCCGCAATGTTGCACGTGTCTACGCAAAAGCGGGGGCCGCCATGACGATCTGGACCATGGGTATCAATCAAAGCACGCACGGCTCGGATGGCGTTTGTGCGATTAACAATTTGAATCTCATCACCGGTAACATCGGAAAACCCGGTGGTACCAGTTTGTCGATCACCGGTCAATGCAACGCGATGGGCACTCGCGAATGGTCATCCTGTTCTGGCCTGCCTGGTTATCGCTATCTGGAGAATGAAACTGATCGCAAAGACATCGCGAATTTTTGGGGTATTGATCCGGAGTTTTTCCCCAAACAACGCGGCTTGTTTCAAACAGACATCTTCCCTGCGATAGAAACCGGGCAAATCAAAGGCCTGTGGATCGTCGCCACCAATCCCATGTCCTCGATGTCCAATACCGCACGCATTCGCAAGACCTTGGAAAAACTGGAATTCCTGGTGGTGCAGGATGCGTATCAAGATGTCGAAACCAATGAATATGCCCATGTGTATTTACCCGCTGCCGTCTGGGCGGAAAAAGAGGGTTGTTTTACCAATACCGAACGTCGCGTGAATCTAACGCGTAATGTAATCAAACCCCATGCAAACTCCAAAGCCGATTTGTGGATATTCAATCAACTCGCCAAACGATTTTCCCAAGGTGCTAAAATTAAATTCCCGGAGACCGCCTCTGCGGTATTTGATGAATTACGACAGTTATCAAAGGGGCGCATGCTGGATTATTCCGGTATGACACATGAGAAGATTGAACAGCAGCGCGGTATTCAATGGCCCTGCGCTGACGGCGCGGAAACCGGAACACCACGATTGTATACCGATGGTAAATTTCAGCATCGTGACGGCAAGGCAAAACTCATGCCCTTGCCCTTTGTCGACAACAATGAACGACCGGATGAGGAATATCCGTTCTGGTTAAACAGCGGTCGTGTGGTTGAACACTTTCACACCCGCACGCGCACCGGTAAAGTTGGCAATCTCAATAAATTCAGTCCAACACCGTACATGGAAATGAATCCTGATGCAGCAAAACAATTGGGGATTACACATAGCAGTTATGCCCGGCTCACCTCGCGCCGGGGTGACGCCGTGGTCATGGTGCAACTGACGCAACGCGTCGCTCCCAACATGGTATTTATCCCGTTTCATTTTCATGAATGCGTGAACCGGCTTACCTTGGGCTTGCTCGATCCCTATTCACGTCAACCCGCCTATAAACAGTGTTCGGTCAGCATTCAAGCCGTCGATGATCAAGCCGCCGCCGCCATGCGCAATAAGGCATTACGGGCTTTTTAATGACGAACCATCACATCTTTCTTGTAGTTGAACTAACCATAAAATCAGGTAAATAACGATGTTTGAAGTACGTAAAGATGAACCGGATTACGCCTTTATCCCTAACACGCCGGTGCCGGAACTTAATCAATACGGTGACAAAATTCAGTTAGCCAATGACGGCAATGCGTTGGCAGGCAAGAGTCTGAATATTAATGGCGATAGCAGTATTGGCGAAAACCCAAATCGTTATAAGCAACATGGATTTTATTTTAATGCCGATAATTGTATCGCCTGTCACGCTTGTGAGTCGGCGTGTAGTGAAAAAAATAATTTACCACCATATCTCGCTTATCGCTCGGTAGGCTATATCGAGGGTGGCACTTATCCCAACTATACCCGCCTGAATATTTCCATGGCATGTAATCACTGTGACGACCCCGTCTGTTTAAAAGGATGTCCGACGCGCGCCTACACCAAGTTTGCTGAGTATGGTGCGGTATTACAGGACCCGGATATCTGTTTTGGCTGCGGTTATTGCACCTGGGTATGCCCGTACAATGCGCCGCAACTCGATATGGAGCAGGGGCATGTCCATAAATGCAATATGTGTGTTGACCGGCTGGAAGTGGGATTAAAACCCGCCTGTGTCGCTGCGTGTCTGGCCAGCGCACTGGATTTTGGTGTTATCGAAACTTTGCCCGAGAACCGTGATCAATTGCAAACTCAAATTCCCGGCTTCCCTTCACCCGAGATTACACACCCAAACATTCGCTTCCAGCAAACGAAAAGTCTTCCCCGCGAAATGACACGTCCAGACAGTATGCCGCTGCGCTATGAGCGCGATGCACAGGGGCAGGGTGGGTTTAACACCAAGGTGCGTGATACACAACAATCACGCCAGTGGAATTTGCAAAAACTCAACTCCAGGGAAAATCCGTTGGTATTTTTTACCTTGATGTCACAAACGGTGATCGGTGCATTCCTATTATTATTTCTCGGACCACAGTTTGGTCTGAATGCATTAAGTATTGCCGCGCACCCGGTTCTCATCGTTACGCTGCTGATGGGATTGATAACACTACAAACATTCGCGTTAGTATTGTCCACTATTCATTTAGGCAAACCGCAGCGGTTTTATCGCGGCTTCTACAATCTACGCTACTCCCCTGTCAGCCGGGAGGCCGCCTCGCTCATGGTATTCTTTGCCAGCATGGCGTTGTATACCGGGGCAGTCTTATTTGGAGATCACCTTAACTGGTTACCACTGACACTCGTGCAGTTCATCAAGACATTCAGTGGCTGGGCTGGCGTCGTATTCGGCCTTGCCACGTTATATTTTATGCAGCGGATTTACCGGATACCGGCGCGGCCGTTCTGGAATCACTGGCAGGTACTGGCCAGTTTCTATGGTTCGATGTTGACACTGGGGTCAATTCTTGTCGGCACCGTGTATGGCGCAGTACTGCTTTATCAGGGGCACGCATTAAATCAACTATTCGATGTAGTGACGTTGTGCATGTTGGTTGGTCTCTTATTCGAAAGTTTTGGCTTAGTACAGCATGCGCGTGCCATGCGTCGGCAAGGTGGAGAGGGTGGCGCATCGTTATATGAACAAACGACGACCTTCGGCAAGACCTATATCCTGCGTAACACAACCTTAATCATCGGTGTGATTGCAATCGCCAGCCTGTTTTTATTGCAGATAAATTCTCTCAGCGGCTATTTATTTTGGTTATCGGCAGCGGCAATGATACTTGTCACTGCGATCGTGAGTCGCGCCTTGTTTTATGTGCTGGTCATTCCCACTACCATGCCAGGCGCCTTTTTTTGGAAAAATCGCGGTTTTCAGGAACACGCCTGTGCAACGGGTCTGGCCGACATGCCACAAGTTGGGGTGTTACCGAACAAACATTGATCAAAACTGCTTTGCAGACACAAATGAGAACCAGATGAAATTAGAATTGAATGGCAAAACCGTTGCAACTGATAATGAAGGCTACTTTTTAGATCCGTCACAATGGTCGGTTGAAATCGCGCATCAAGTTGCCGAACATGAAAACATCGACCTCAGTAAAGAACATTGGGCAGTGATTCATTTTATCCGCGAGCATTATGAATTGAACCAATGCGTGCCGGAGGCGCGCACCGTGTTGAAGGAACTCAAAACCCGGCTCAGTCCGGAACAGGCAACGCGCAAGTATTTGTACACGCTTTTCCCGTATGGTTACGGGCAACAGGCCTGCAAGATCGCAGGAATGCGTAAGCCGCTCAAAATAATGCTGGATGTTTGACTAAACTTGACTACTTTAACCTGTTTTCATCGGGTTGGCTGCCCGCGCCTCTTCGTTTAGTAGTTCTCGTCATCATCATCTAGTTCTTCATCATCGGCCAGTACATCATCATCTTCATCGAGTTCCTCGATTTCTTCCAGTTCTTCTTCATCATCAATGTCGTCGTCTGCCCCACCAAGCCAATCATCCGGCTCGGCAGCCTCTTCGAGAGTCATTTCATACCAATCATCGATATCAATCTCTTCGATTTCACCTTCAGAAAACTGGACTTCCACCGTTCCCTCGTCTTCATCAATGGCGACGACCTCAAAAGTGATTTCCTTTTCCATATTCTGATACCAATTACCAATGATCGGATCCAACTCAGTTGCCATGTATTACTCCACGTGGATTTGTTATTAACCAAATTATAGCTAAATTAAAAAAACAATTCTCATCTCTTATTTTCTAGCATATCCAGCTCATCTATCAAGGTATTTAGCCTGTCTTTTCTAAATTTGCGATGTAATACGAGTACTGGCGTCGTCATCCCCTCGAATTATACAGGGGGCCGACAATACAGCGACGTATCAACGCAACAACCGGTGATATTAACAACAAAATTGACTACACTGTCTGGGTGGCACGCTGTTACGCGCTACGCTATATTAATTTCATTTGTCGCAAAGTTGTCGTTAGGTTGTCATAAATAACCTACATTACTGTACTTAACCGGTTGAAACCATTAATTAAACTTATTGGTGGATACATTTCAGGATATGTGCAAGTCAAGGTTGTCGCAAAACAGTGTGGGATCAAGATCACACGCCGCAATAAAATTGCACTGATTCACGCCATTCAGCGTGCGGAGGGTAGTGTTGATTATTTTGGTACGGCACATATTGATCGCTGCCGATCCTCAAGGGCTAACTGATACAGTGTCAGGTACTCTTGCGCTCGGGTATGCCAGGAAAAATCACGGCGCATGCCGGTGAGTTGAATTTGCTGCCAGAGTTGCCTGTCTGCGTAGTAGTCCAGCGCCAGATTGAGCGTCGATACTAACGCTGTGGCACTGTCATCCTCGATGTAAAATCCCGTTGCGGTGTGGTTCGCCAATGTTTCTGGTGTTAGCGCCACTACCGTATCCGCCAAACCACCCACCGGACGAACTATCGGTACCGTCCCGTAGCGTTGACTGTAGAGCTGATTTAATCCACACGGCTCAAAGCGTGAGGGCATTAAAAACATGTCTGCACCTGCCTCGATTTGATGGGCCAGACGCTCATCAAACCCCACATGTACTGCCAACTGTTTGGGATAATGCAGCGCCAGACCTTGTAATACTTGTTCAAATCGTTTTTCACCCGTACCTAATATGACAATTTGGCAGGGGATGGCAAACATTTCGGGCAAGCTTTCAATTATCACATCGATGCCTTTTTGTTCTACCAAACGGCTGATGCAGGCAATGAGAGGGATGTTGTCCTGTTCCGGCAAACCCATGTGGATTTGCAGCGCCTGTTTGTTGGTTACCTTGTTCCCAATACGACGCCAGTTGTACTGCGCTGCAATCAGCTTATCTTGCCCCGGATTCCATTTTGCTTCATCGATGCCATTGAGAATACCGTACAATCGATGTGTACGATATTGCAGTAAGATTTCCAGACCACAGCCAAACTCAGACGTTTGTATTTCTTGTGCATACCTTGGACTGACGGTATTGAGGCGATCCGCATAAACCAGGCCGCCTTTGACAAACGAAAACTGTCCATAAAATTCCAAAGCACGGTAATCCCACCACGAGTCGGGCAGCCCTAATTCTTTAAAATCATCAATGTCGAATAGCCCTTGGTAGGCAAGATTATGAATGGTAAATACCATGCCCGGGCGCTCTGATTTGTCCTGCAACCAGGCCGGGATCAAACCCGTTTGCCAATCATGACAGTGCACGATATCGGGCTGCCACTGCATAATCGCAGGATCAAGACACAGCATCGCCACTACCTGACAAAATCGGCCAAAGCGTTGTGCATTGTCAGGCCATGGCTGACCCAGCGCATCCAGATATGGATGGCCGGGCCGATCAAACAATCCGGGCAGATGGACAAGCCATACGGGGATACGGCTATGCGGCAGGTGAGTTTCAAATAATTGGGCTTGCAGTGAGGATGACAGAGGAATTACCGCACGCAACGGGAGATGTTTACCTTGGGTTATTGCTGGATAAGCCGGCATGATAACAACGATATCCTGTCCGCAGGCATGCAAGGCGCGTGGCAAGCTTCCCGCCACATCGGCAAGCCCGCCGGTTTTCATGAAGGGATCCACTTCGCTGGCAACAAATAATATTTTCATCTGCCTGGTTTCGGTGTTTACGGCTCTGCTTTGATAATCAGCACGGCAAGCGGTGGCAGGGTCAAGGTGATCGAATAGGGTCGACCCATCCAGGATTGAGTTGTGGCCTGTATAAGGCCGAGATTGCCCAGATTGCTGCCCCCATAATGCTCAGAATCCGAATTAATCACCTCGTGATACGTGCAAGGTCGGGGAACACCAATGCGATAATCAAACCGCGGTACCGGGGTAAAGTTGATAACCACAATGATCATCTCCTCATTGTCGCCTTTACGGATATAACTGATGATCGATTGCGCTGCATCGTGACAATCGATCCATTCAAAGCCTTGTGCCTGAAAATCGTATCGGTGCAGAGCAGGTTCAGCTATATATAAGCGGTTCAGGTCACCAACTAAACGCTGCAAACCTTGATGTAATGGGTAATCCAGCACATACCAGTCGAGGGACTTATTCTCTCTCCATTCATCACCTTGACCAAATTCATTACCCATGAACAGCAGTTTCTTGCCGGGGTAAGTAAACATATAGGCATAGAGTGCGCGTAAATTAGCAAAACGCTGCCATTCATCCCCAGGCATTTTGTTGAGCATGGATGATTTGCCATGTACCACTTCATCATGTGAAAACGGCAGGACAAAGTTTTCAGTGAAAGCATAGAGCAGACCAAAGGTTAATTGATCATGATGATAATGACGGTGGATGGAATTTTTACTCAAATACACCAATGTGTCATGCATCCAACCCATATTCCATTTCATGGTAAAGCCTAATCCACCCAGCCACGTTGGCCGGGTGACTTGTGGCCAGGCGGTGGATTCTTCGGCAATAGTCAGGGTTCCGGGAAAATCGCCATGGGTGATGGCATTTAATTCCTGCAAAAAGGCAATGGCCTCGAGATTTTCGTTACCACCGTAGATATTGGGTGTCCAATCGTCGGCGGTGCGAGAGTAATCCAGATATAACATCGAGGCTACGGCATCCACACGCAGACCATCCAGATGCATTTCTTCTAACCAAAATACTGCACTGCTCAATAAAAAATTCCGAACTTCATTACGGCCAAAATTGAAAATGAGCGTACCCCAGTCACGATGTTCACCACGGCGGGGATCGTCATGTTCATACAATGCACTCCCGTCGAAACGGGCCAAACCATGGGCGTCTTTCGGAAAGTGCCCAGGCACCCAATCCAGAAACACGGCAATATTATGTGCGTGGCAATGATCAACAAAATAACGGAAATCATCTGCTGTACCGAAGCGACGGGTAGGGGCAAAAAATCCCAGGGTCTGATAACCCCACGAGGCGTCCAGCGGGTGTTCGGTAATCGGTAATAGTTCCAAAGCATTGAAACCGAGTTGTTGGCAATAGGCCACCAACCGATGCGCCAGCTCCCGATAGTTGAGCATGCCATTGTCCGCTGTGCGCTGCCAGGAACCCAAGTGTACTTCGTAAATCGACAAGGGCTGATGTAACCAGTCCTGTTGTTGACGCTGTGTCATCCAGCGTTGATCTTGCCAAGGATAAGGATCTGCAGCGGTGACCACCGATGCGGTAGAAGGACGTAACTCAAATTGTTGCGCATAAGGATCTGCCTTTAAACTGACCAGGCCACCGGCGAGGTGGCGCAGCTCAAATTTGTACAAGGCACCGACGGCAACACCGGGAATAAATAATTCCCATACGCCGCTGCTGCCACGATTCCGTAGTGGATGGATGCGACCGTCCCATTGATTAAAATCACCCACAACACTGACACGCTCGGCATTGGGTGCCCAGGTGGCGAACAATATGCCTTTAATCCCATTCACTTGCCATGGGTGTGCGCCAAGGAACCGATAAATGTGCCGATGTCTACCGGAACTAAACAAATCCAGGTCAAAATCGGGCAATTGTGCAACAAAACAATACGGATCATAACGGCGACATGGATTATTAACATGGTCATACCATACTAGTTCATAGGGCAACGGTAATTCCGTGGGTGGCCCCGTCCAACTGAAGAAGTCACTGTCTGGGTGACGGGCGAGAGGCACACCGTTATGCGCAAAACTGACGCGATGGGCCTGGGGTAAGTAAACCAATATCTGTTGCTGCACGCCGATCTGGTGCGGACCGAGCACTGAGAAGGGATCATGATGTCGCGCTTGCTCAATTTTGAGCATGGCTTCATTTAATTGTCGCGTTGTCACTGGCATATTGGAAAATTGCACCCTTTGTCACCAGAATGGTATTAACTTGTATTTCGCTATCAACCACTACTACTATACATAACAGATTTTCTCATTATTTGCGAATAGGATATTGCCATGCGCCATCAACGGACACAGCGCTTTGTCAGCCGGATCACCCGCGATACCCTGGCATTGATCCTGGCTGGTGGACGCGGCAGCCGCTTGAAACAGTTAACCCAATGGCGGGCCAAGCCCGCAGTACCCTTTGGTGGCAAGTTTCGCATCATTGATTTTCCGCTCTCCAATTGCATTAACTCCGGCATCCGCCGCATCGGTGTCTTGACCCAATACAAGGCCCATTCGCTTATTACGCATATCCAACGTGGTTGGGGCTTTCTGCGGGGTGAATATAATGAGTTTGTTGAATTACTTCCGGCACAACAACGCATCGAATCATCCTGGTACCTGGGTACCGCTGATGCAGTCTATCAAAATCTTGATATCATTCGTAATCATGATACCGATTATGTACTTATTTTGGCTGGTGATCATATTTATAAAATGGATTATGGGGCACTGCTGGCTTTTCACGTCGAACATGCAGCGGATGTCACGATTGGCTGTATTGAATTCCCCCGAGAGAAGTCCCATGCCTTTGGTGTTATGCACGTTGATGACGATTGGCGCATCCACAGTTTCGCAGAAAAACCGGCAAATCCGGAACCTATCCCCGGTAATGACAACATGTCATTGGTTTCAATGGGTATCTATGTCTTTAATCGTGATTTTTTATTTGAGCAACTAATTAAAGATGCTGACTCGCGCAATTCCAGTCACGATTTTGGCAAGGATATCATTCCTTCGATCATTGCTGAATATCGCGCCTTTGCTTATCCCTTTCGTGATGAGCAAACACAAGTACAGGCGTATTGGCGTGATGTCGGCACGGTAGATGCGTTTTGGGAATCCAATCTCGAGTTAATCGGTGTGACCCCGGAGCTCAATCTTTATGACGAAGAGTGGCCTATCTGGACTTATCAGGAGCAGGCACCACCCGCCAAATTTGTCTTTGACGACGATGACCGACGCGGCGTCGCGATAGACTCAATGGTATCGGGAGGATGCATTATTTCCGGTGCAAATGTGCGACATTCCTTGTTGTTTTCCAACGTACAGATCAATGCCGGTTCCATTATTGAGAGCGCTGTCATTTTGCCAAATGTGATTATCGGTGAACGTTGCCAAATTCGTCGTGCCGTGATCGAAAAAAGTTGTGTAATACCGGATGGCATGATAATTGGCAGTGACCCAATCGAGGACGCCAAACGGTTTCACGTTACGCCCAATAAAGTTGTACTGGTGACCCCGGAAATGCTTGGTCAGGAGGTACATCATGTCCGCTGAACCACTGGATGTTGTATTGTGCTGGCATATGCACCAACCTGAATATCGTGATGCAATCACCAATGAATACCGGCTACCCTGGACCTATTTACATGCAATCAAGGATTACACTGACATGGCCGCGCATTTAGAAGCCAATCCAGGCGCCAAGGCTGTGGTCAACTTTGTGCCGATCTTACTCGATCAGATTGATGACTATACTGTCCAGATCAATGCCTATCAACGTCAACAACAACCATTACGCGACCCGTTACTGCATGCACTGGTTAACGATTTACTGCCTACCGATACCGCCAAACAGTTAAGCGTCATCAAGGCCTGTCTACGCGCCAATCGTGACCGGCAGATTTCTCCCTATCCCGATTTTGCACAATTAGTTGAACATGCAAAATGGTTAATTGAACATCCGTTCGCTGTGCGCCATATCAATACACAATTTCTGACGGATTTGGTGGTGTGGTATCACCTTGTCTGGTTGGGGTACAGCGTGCGTAGATCGTCAGAAACGATCAGTCATCTATTTAAACAGGCACGTGGTTTTACCCTGGCAGATCGCCGCGCATTACTGTCAGTTATCGGGAAGTCTATGGAAAACATTATTCCACGGTATCGGCAACTTGCCGACCGGAATCAGGTTGAATTGTCATTCACGCCGTATGCTCACCCGATTCTGCCACTACTCCTGGATTTTTCAGTTGCTAAAGAAAGTATGCCAGAGGTGACTCTGCCACACGCGCCAATATATCCACACGGTTATGATCGGGCACGCTGGCACGTTGAACAGGGCTTTCGTAGTTTCACAGCACATTTCGGTAAACGTCCGGTTGGTTGTTGGCCTGCGGAAGGCGCTATCTCCGATAACACATTGCGGTTATTGAATGAATATGACATTCACTGGATTGCCAGTGGCCAGGCGGTTTTGCGCAATAGCTTGGATTTCGCAGGTATAACCCAAGCCAATCCTCACTATTGCACCCATCGTGCCTATCAATTACACGGAACACAAACCAAGTGTTTTTTCCGTGATGACGGCTTATCCGATTTTATCGGCTTTCAATACTCAACCTGGCATGCGGACGATGCAGTTGCCAATTTATTACATCATCTGGAAAATATTGCTGTTAGCTGCAAAGATAATCCAGACAGCATTGTATCGATCATTATGGATGGCGAAAATGCATGGGAGCATTACCCGGAAAATGGCTTCTATTTTTTAAATGCCTTATATCAAAAACTATCCTCTCACCCGAAGTTACGATTAACCACCTATTCGGAACATTTGCAACGCACCACCGCAAGCCAGCAATTGTCACATCTTGTTGCTGGCAGTTGGGTGTATGGCACCTTATCAACTTGGATTGGCGACAAGGATAAAAACCGTGCCTGGGATATGCTCGTTGAAGCAAAACTACAATTTGATCAAGTCGTAACAGAAAATTACTTAACAGCGCAGCAATTGAGCTTGGCTGAGCAGCAATTAGCTCTGTGCGAAGGCTCAGATTGGTTCTGGTGGTTAGGTGATTACAATGCGGAATCCACCGTCAGTGATTTTGAACAACTCTTTCGCCAAAATCTCAGCAACTTATATACCAGTTTGCAACTCGTACCACCAACATATTTAGCGGAAACCTTTGCTCATGGTAGCGGAACACCTGATCAAGGTGGAGTAATGCGCCGCAGCACCGTCAACACATGAAATACGCAGATAATATTGTTTTACAACGGCGGCGTGCTGGAATTTTATTACATGTCACCTCTTTACCAGGAGGTAAAGGGCAGGGGGATTTTGGACATGATGCGTATCGTTTTATAGAATTTCTTGCGGCAAGTAATGTAGGTGTTTGGCAAATACTGCCGCTTTGTCCCACGCATAATGATTTATCACCGTATCTGGGACTCTCGGTACATGCCGGCAATCCCATGCTGATTAGTCTGGACTGGTTAATTGACCGTGGCTTACTTACACGGGAGGCTATGCAGCAAACCGAGGCATTGGAGCGCGAGCACCGGCAGCAGTGTTTATTAGCCGCATACCAAGCCTTCAGCACGGATCCCGAAAATAATTTACATGAAGCATACGTTAAATTCTGTTCAAGTACAGCTTGGCTGGATGACTTTGTTCTTTATTCCCTACTTAAAAAAATAAATAATCATTCGCCATGGTGGCGCTGGAAAAAAGAATGGCGAGATCATACAGAAAATGCTTTGTCCGCGCTAAAAGAAACATATGCCGACAACTGCAATGAAATCCGATTTGAACAGTTTATATTTCACCAACAATGGCAGGAACTCAGAAACTATGCCCATCGTCACAAAATATTAATTTTCGGTGACATGCCAATTTTTGTCGCCCACGACAGTGCCGAGGTATGGGCACAACGCGATTTATTCGCATTGGACAAAGAGGGTAGAGCGCAATTTGTGGCTGGTGTTCCACCGGATTTTTTTTCTGCCACCGGCCAACGCTGGGGAAATCCACATTATGATTGGGCTGTGATGCAGGCAAACGGTTTTTCCTGGTGGATTAACCGTATTGACACTGAGCTGGCGCGTGTAGATATGTTGCGCATTGATCACTTCCGTGGTTTACAAGCCTATTGGTCGATTCCAGCCAAGTCAGCAACGGCCAGAGAAGGGGAGTGGGTTATTGCGCCGGGTGAAGCCCTATTACAAAGCCTTAAAGATAGGTTTGCCCAGTTACCGTTAATTGCAGAAGACTTGGGGACAATCACTCCCGAAGTGAATGCATTGCGTGAGAAATTTCATTTACCGGGAATGAAGATATTACAATTCGCCTTTGATGGGAATCCGCATAATCCCTACTTACCTCACCACCATGTCTATGACAGTGTCGTCTACACTGGAACACATGATAATGATACCAGCATGAGTTGGTTCTCCTCGCTGGATAACTATACACAACAGTATGTGTTGCGCT
>JANNJI010000438.1:0-3559 GCA_031405795.1 Gammaproteobacteria bacterium | reverse complement strand
GGTAAGTTATTTTTTATCTAGTCATAGGCATCAGAAAAGCGGTGGGAGAGAAATACCGATTAGCTCCGTGTTGGATTCTCCCAGGCAGCATTCGATGCGCTACAATCCAAAAAGGAAAATAATATTGGAGTTACACCATGGTCAGCCCCTCATATCACTTGGAAGCGTGCCCACTTTTAGTGGATGTTCCACTGCAAACATTTAAACAGCATTGTCCATCGGCAAGCACCGAATCCTTTCCACATGGCAGTGTGATATACACGCAAGGCCAGCACCTGGAAGAAATTTTTTGTGTGTTGGAGGGGCAAATCAAATTAGCCCGCCTCAATCGTGACGGTGCAGAATTCACCACGGGACTGCTGGCAAATGGCGAACTATTTGGTGCCCCATTAAATGATCCGCCTGCCTTCGAAACGCCAGAGACGGCAACAATGAAAGGGGCAGGAAATGTAGTGCGGGTTCGCGTCAATGAATTCCGGACTCTGTTACTCAACCACCCTGTCCTTGGCTTGCGTGTCGTTGAACTGCTTGACCGGCGTAAACAGCAAATGGAGCGCCGACTGGAATGCTTTGCCTTTAAACGTACAGAAGTGCGTCTCGTCGAGACGCTACGGGAATTATCCGGGGGATTTGAGGCGCGCTGTGAACATGGTTTTGGTCAACATATACGGCTTAGCCAGCAAGAACTGGCCGATCTGGTGGGCGCGACCCGCCCGGTGGTGAGCACCATTCTCAATCGCCTGCGTAAGGAGGGCTTACTTGGTTATACACGCGAGTACGTGTGCATCCGGGAGATTGATGCGATTGAACAGATGCTGGGGTTATCACCTCGCTAGCAAATTGTTATATAGAGAACAGACTATTTAGTGGAGAGGATTTAGTGTGTGGGTCTGGCGATCAGGGTGGTCGCCCGACATTGGCGTGCCTGATGTCGTTACTTTCAAAGTATGCCGGGGGAGAACCCCAACACAACCTCACGAGGAAATAAACCATGAACAGCACCACATCACACATCAACAAGACAGCAGCGATCACCTTTTTTCTCGCGGCAACGCTATCCTTCGATCCCGCAGCGGCTAGCGATGACAGGAAATCGTCTTTAAAAAATGTAATAGCCCATAACAGTCAAACGCCCTCCAACACACCCACGTCGGATCTACCGTGGGTCGAGACACCCATCGGTCCGATGGCTTCACCGGTGAGCGGGGATTTCACCCGAGGAGCTCACATCACGTACCTCAGATTCCCCGCAGGAGCGAAGACTCCGCTGCACACTCACTCGGCAGACTATGTGGGGATCGTCCTCTCTGGAAATGCACGGCATACAGTGAAAGGCATTGCCGAAACGCAGAGGATATTGCCGCCAGGCTCCCACTGGTTTATGCCAGCGAACGTGGAGCATGTGAGCGAATGCGTCCCAGGCGCGGAGTGTGTGATGGCACTGATACAGGATGAAAAGTTTGACTTCTTGGAAGTGACTAAGAAAAAATAACTTGAGCTGATGAGGGGGTGGGAAGTTAATTCTTCCGCCCCCTATTGTTCGAAGTCCTTCGTGTATTCTTCGGGGCAGACTTCCTGAATAGGTGTTGACAATAGGCAGTGCTTTCCTTGTAATTAGGTTAAATGCAACACAAGAGAATCTCTCGACTGCAGGGGCAAAAAAACCGCCTAATAGTGGTCGCAAGATTAGCGAGTGGCAAGTGCGGTCGTAATCTTGTCCTGCAAACAAAAATTAACATAGGCCTTCACCAGCATTGATACCTGTCTGCGCGAGGGGTAAAGCAAATAAAGCCCGTGCTCGGGAAACAAAAACTCGGGTAATAGTGCTTGCAAAGTCCCATCAATAATAGCGGGTTGTGCCAGAAACGGCGGCAACTCCGTCACGCAGTCACCTCTCAGTGCCAGTGCCTGCAAATGCAGGTAATCGTTTACCTGGAGATAAGGTCGAATAGGATAATTTTTTCCTCCCAGATTCCAACTGGGTGGATTACCTCTATTATTCCAACACGCACACGGTATATTTTGTAATTGCATTGGGTCTTGCGGGGAACCATAGTTCGCCAGCAACTTGGGGCTGGCTACCAGCGTATGACGGTATTTGAAAAGTCGGCGTGCCACCACGCTGTCATGTACCAATTCACCAACCCGGAGGGCGACATCAACACCATCCTGCACGAGATCCACGCGCCGCTCCGTCACATAGATTTCCACTTGGATATTTGGAAACTGTAATTGAAAGTCTTGAATAAGCAGTCGCCAGGGGATAAATGACGGTGGAATGGAGAGACGAAGAGTACCTGCCAATTCCTGCTGTGAATTCTTCAGCGCCAAGAGGCCAGCATGTAATTCCTCCACGCCACGAGCGGCGTATTCGTAGAGTACCGAGCCCGCGTCTGTCATGCGTACATGGCGCGATGAACGCTCGAGTAATCTTATATTGAGTTTTTTCTCCAACTCGCTGATCCGGCGGCTCACTGTTGCAACAGGTGTACTTGTATGACGCGCCGCCGCTGAGAAACTACCTGCCTTAACGACTTCAACAAAAAGCGCGACAGAATCGATATCCATACCTTGCTTCTCATAAGTGGAATGATGGTTCTTAATAATAGCCCCTGGTTACCATTAATGTAAGCATATAAGCTTCATCAAATCGCATTACTGAACCTGGAAGGAGATATTCAAAATGAAACCAAAGAAACTCGTGTTAGCGTTCTTAGTTTTAACCTTGGGTGGCCTTGGACTGGCCACCAGTTACGCAAACGAAAAATCAGAATCAAGGCACGCAAACTTAACGAAAAAATGCGGAGATAAAGCAACAGAAGCCAAGCACATTGAGCAACGTTTGAAATCCTATTTTGCTGCCCTGAATAAGTCCGACGCAGTAACCGCCGTTGCGTCTTACACCGATGACGGCGTCTTCATGCCAACCGAGGGACCCACGGCAACGGGATTGGAGCAACTCAAGGCGGCGTATCGTCATGTGTTCGACACCATTAAATTAAATGTTGGCATCAAGATTGAGGAAATTGCGCCGAGCTGTGAGTATGCCTATGCCATTACCTCCTCAGAGGGGGAAGTAACCATCCTTGATAAAGCTGTCACTCTGCCGGAAAAAAATCGCGAGTTGTTTGTACTGAAAAAGGTGGATGGAGACTGGAAGATCGCACGATACATGTTCAATAAATCATCGCGCCCGCAATAATCGAGGAGGAAAAAATGAAAGCAATTATTATTGAACGTACGGGTGGGCCCGAAGTGCTCACTCTGCAAGATGTCAATGAACCCGCTGCCGCTGAAGGCTGGGTAAAAATACGGGTGCGTGCATTTGGGCTTAACCGTGCAGAGGCTTATTTCAGACAGGGCATTTTCGGTAACCTGAGTGAACCTCGTATCCCGGGCATTGAAGCAGTCGGTGAAGTCATGACTGATCCAAGCGGTCATTTTCGTAATCCCGCCAAGACGGCTGAAGGCAAAAGCATGCTGGAAGGGGCAACCACACTGACGCTGATTATCAAGGACGTGGATGCGCCAGTACGGACCTTTGAGTGGACCTTGAACC
>JANNJI010000437.1:0-4191 GCA_031405795.1 Gammaproteobacteria bacterium | reverse complement strand
CTGCGCGGGCATTGGAGCGAATTGGTGATCGTGCCCGCAACATTTGCGAATACGTGATTTATCTGGTTGGCGGCAAAGACATACGCCACATCAGTTTGGAGCAGGTTGAACAGGGACTGCGCGAGGACAGCGAGCGGATGAAAGATAAATAAAGGTAACTTTATATTCCGCTGAAGACTAGGGATGGTGTTATTTACGTTGCGCCTGCCAGTGCGCAACGAGTTTAGGATCGGCCTTGAAGCCGGGCATGCCGCCTTGATAGGCCTTGATTAATGTATCGATCGCATCAGGATGGCCTTGTTCCGCGGCGGCTTGCCATAATTCCAATGCCTTCGGGATATCTCTGGCCATCGCAATGCCATGGCCGTACATGACACCTAAATTATATTGCGCGTTGGCGTGACCATTGGCTGATGCCAGCTCCCACCATTCAATGGCACTTTTTTCACTGCGATATGCCCCTTTGCCTTCGTAATACATCACCCCAATGTTGTACTGCGCATCACTCATGCCTTGGCGTGCGGCTTTGTGAAACCATTCCAGGGCCTTACGCTCATCTTTTTTAATGCCAAACCCGTTCTTGTAGAGCAAGGCGAGATTGTATTGTGCTTCGGCATCACCTTGTTCGGCCAAGGGTTGCCATAAACGTAGGGCCTCGGCATAACGTTGGGCATCAAAGGCGGCATGACCTTCTTCGAGCGGACCAGCGGGAGCGGTAATGCTGATAACGAGGGTGATCAGAAAAACCAGGTGCGTTACATTTGGCATACCACAGGTATAGCAGGTCTGGCGCAAGCCGGTAAGCGGCGACCAATTATTTTTTAGCGAATAATAATTCGATCAAGGCTTTCTGACTGTGCAGGCGGTTTTCTGCTTGATCCCAGACAACGCTTTGTGGTCCCTCGATCACCTCAGCCGTGACTTCTTCACCACGGTGGGCGGGCAGGCAATGCATGAACAAGGCATCCGTCTTGGCCAATGCCATGAGTTCGTTGTTGACCTGATAATTGCGGAACAGGCCTTCGCGTTGTTGCTGCTGCTCTTCCTGACCCATGCTTGCCCAAACATCTGTGGTCACCAGGTCAACATGACGCACTGCATCACGTGGCTCACGCATGAGTGTCACATGACCGGCAGCGGCGTTGACAATATCAGGATGTGGTTCATAACCTTGGGGGGTAGCAATATTTAAGTGAAAATCAAATTGCCGTGCGGACTCAATATAGGAGTGGCACATATTATTACCATCACCGATCCAGGCAACGGTTTTGCCGGTGATCTCGCCGCGATGTTCGATATAGGTTTGCATATCAGCGAGCAATTGGCAGGGATGAAATTTATCGGTCAGGGCATTGATCACCGGTACGCGGGAATATTGCGCAAAACGTTCCAGTTTTTCATGCTCGAAGGTGCGCACCATGATGATATCCACCATGCGGGATAAAACCCGGGCGCTGTCCTCCACCGGTTCACCGCGACCCAGCTGGGTATCGCGCGGTGATAAAAAGATCGCATGGCCGCCGAATTGCGCCATGGCCGCCTCAAAGGAGACGCGGGTACGTGTTGAAGACTTGTCGAAG
This sequence comes from Gammaproteobacteria bacterium, assembly GCA_031405795.1. Classification (GTDB taxonomy): domain Bacteria; phylum Pseudomonadota; class Gammaproteobacteria; order UBA6429; family Thiohalophilaceae; genus JACQBC01. The sequence continues at coordinate 2,611 of JANNJI010000437.1, read as the reverse complement.
ATCATACCCATGATGCGCCGAACAAAATACGCATGTTCGTGGCCAGCGTACTGCATGGCTTTTAATTCGTTGGCGCGACGCAGCAAGGTACGCAATTGGTGTTTATCCAAATCCATTAGGGTTAAAAAATGTTGCACCATAGCGAAATCCAGGAAAGAGGGTTTATTGGAGGAAGGAGCGGATTTGTGTGCTGACGGTTGCGACGATTAAGTCAGCTTGCTCATCCGTCAGGATCAGTGGCGGTAACAGGCGTACCACGGAATCCGCTGTCACATTGATCAAGACCCCGGCCGCTAAGCATTGAGCAACCAGTGGTTTGCAGGAGCGATCCAGCTCAATTCCGATCATTAAACCTTGACCACGCAGGGCAACAATACCGGATACCTGCGCTAAGGCGGCAGTAAGTTCGCTTAGCATGCGTTGACCCAGCACTGCTGCACGTTGAGCAAGGTGTTGTTGTTCCAATACGTCAATGACCGCATGCGCAGCACGACAAGCTAATAGATTCCCACCGAAGGTAGAACCGTGACTGCCAGGGGTGAAGACGTGCGCAGCCTTACCACGCGCCAAGGTGGCGCCGATGGGTACGCCGTTACCCAGCGCCTTGGCTAAAGTCATGACATCCGGCACGATGCCATTGTGTTGATGCGCAAACCATTGGCCAGTGCGGCACATCCCGGTCTGGATTTCATCCAGCATTAACAGCCAGCCCTTTTCATCACAGATTTTCCGTAGTTTGTTGAGATAATCGGTGGCGGGCAGGCGCACACCGCCTTCACCGGTGATGGGTTCAACCAGGATCGCGACCACTTCTTTGTGCGTCTTGGCAATATTTTCAATGGCCGCTACATCGTCATAAGGGACACGCAGGAAACCTTTGACCAGTGGCTCAAACCCTGCCTGGATCTTGCGATTACCGGTGGCGGTCAACGTCGCCATGGTCCGGCCATGGAAGCTGCCTTCAGTGACAATAATATGAGGTATGTCGATGTCATGCTGATGACCATACAGACGCGCCAATTTAATTGCCGCCTCGTTGGCCTCAGCACCAGAATTGCTGAAAAATGCGGTATCCATATTTGCCAAGCGGGTGAGGCGTTCGGCCAGCTGGCTTTGCAGATCCACCTGATAGACATTCGATGTATGCAGGAGCGTGGTGGCTTGCTCACAGATAGCCTGGGCGACGTGTGGATGGGCATGACCCAGACCGCACACCGCAATCCCGCCGATGGCGTCGAGGTATTTTTTGCCGTGGGTATCCCACAACCAGGGACCTTCACCCCGGCTGAAGCTAACGGGGAGACGCGCATAATTCTGCATTAAGTGATCTGTCATTTTTTCGAGTACCAAAAACAAAAAAGCAGCCAAGGGGCCGCTTAGGTTTTAATCAGGAACTCGAATTCTAGTCGGAACGGGCACAGAGGGCAAATATTACATTACAAAAAACAAACCCGGCCAACCGCCGGGTTTGCATTATGCCGCTTATGCGCCAAATTACAGCGGAAAACCACCGTGTCCGAAGGCCACCATGCTCATTAGCATCGGGATGGACAAGGCGGTATTGGTGCGTGAGGCCAAAAAGGCGATGCGTCCGGCCTTGACTTTTTGTTCATCGCTGGCAGGAACAATACCCAGGATCTTTTTCTGGTTTGGCCAGATCAGGACCCAGACGTTAAACAACATGATGGTGCCTAACCATGCGCCAACGCCGATCCAGGCGGCTTCTTTAGTTGCGAAGGTAAAGGCCGTATGCAGCATTCCCAGCTTGTACAGGACCAAGGCACCGGTCAGCCAGGTCACCACAGCACCCCAGCGGAACCACAATAAGGCGCGGGGGGCGATGTGTTTGGTGATACCCGCAGCCGTGCCGTCTTTTTTGGCGGCGGCCACACCAGGGGCTTGGACAAAATTAAAGTAATATAACAGACCGATCCAGATGATACCGGCTAAAACGTGAAACCAGACAAACAGTGAATTTGGATTAAATTGCATGATGTGCTCCTATTTTTTTCTAGCATTATGCCCGAGTTGAAGCGGGTTTTATAAAATCACGGCGATGACAATCGCCAGAATAAAACCGGTAATGATCGTACCGAGTATGGAATCAAGTGGGTTCATCGTGTTGTTTCCCTTTGTCGTTGTGGGTGAAGAGAGTTAGCCAAAATCAAAGCGCGGGTAGTTTACTACGCCACTGGGGTTTTGGGCAGCTACTCGGCACAAGAAAAATAGCATGGCTAAATCCCACAAAAAACTGACTGAAATAGATTCCGCTTGGCGACGCAATATTTTTGCTCACGTTACGCCCCAATGTGATCATCTGGTTTTTTATCCCCCCATGGGCACATTTGGGTGGGGGAGTGGAAGAGATACGTTTTGCTGGTGAAGGTGATGTTCGGTGGTGAGATGATGAATGAATTAGCATGTTAGTATCATGCCTCTAGTCTGGTCCCTGGTGATGGATGCTTATGTGTGGAATATGTGGTGAATTACGTTTTGACGGGTCGACGCCGGATGTACAGGTACTGCGACGCATGTTACCGGCGCTAGCGCGGTTCAAGCGCTCGCTTTGCATTGATTGCGCGGGCAGTGATTTCCAGAAATAGTGCCACCT
>JANNJI010000436.1:0-9748 GCA_031405795.1 Gammaproteobacteria bacterium | reverse complement strand
GCAAGGCGCAAACAGGCGAAAAAGCGCACGAGCGCATGGATGCGCGAAGGTAGAGCAATGCAGGAGCAATTGCCGAGTTTACTCGGAGTAAATGAGCATTTTGAGTCTGTTTGCAACGCCGCTAGCGCGGCTTCAGCGGATTTTTAGAGATGCCCTTATGATCAAACTGGCCTCACGCACCCTGCTTAATCTGGCCTTACTCATTGTACTTGGGCTACTGGTTTTGCTGGTGGTGCTCAAACCCGGTACAACCGTACCGGAAATCGTTAAAGTCACTGCCTTAGCGAAGACGGATGTGCGCAGCCTGCTGCTGCACCGTGAAGGCGTCGACGATATTCAACTGGAGAAACTCAACGGTACCTGGACCATGACGGCACCGTTCCACTATCTCGCCAATGACTTCAAGGTTGATAGTTTACTGCAACTGATCAACGCCCCGTCGAACGCGCAATATGATGTGACGCCACTGGACTTAGCCAAGTATGGTTTGGATAAGCCGCGGGCCGTGGTCACAATCAACGGTGATCAACAATTGATTTTTGGCAGCACCGAACCGCTGCAACAACAGCGCTATCTGCGTTATCAGAATACCCTGCACGTCATTACCGATACTTTTTATTATCAAGTCGCCGCCCCTGCCACCGGTTTTTTGAACCATACCCTGATCCCCGGCAACACCAACATCACAAAAATTATTGTGCCGACCCTGACTGCGGAATTAAGCGAAGGCAAATGGACAGTGACCCCCGCGCCGAAAGAATTAGCGGCGGATCAAATCACCGCTTTCATCGATGCCTGGCGTTTTGCACAGGCATTACAAGTTGCGCCGTACACAGGCAAACCGATCTCCCCGACAATTAAAATCTATCGCCAGGGCGAGAAGCAGCCGTTGGAGTTTGGCGCCTTTGTGCGTGGTAATGATTACGTCTTGATACGTAATGACTTGCATCTGCAATTTGTCTTGAATGCGGACAAGCGCAAAGACCTATTAGAATTGCCGCCCAAGATCGACCCCGAAAACAACAAGGCTGCCGTAAACCCAGCAGCGAATGAGCGTAGACCTTAGCAGCTTGTTTACAAACACGACATTTAATTCCGTATCGTCGTTCCGGCCAAACGCAGTGCGAGCCGGAATTCAGTCTATCGATGGTTTTCTAGCCGACGACGTTAGTCGGTTTGAGTTTTTTCAGTGCGTAGTTACCAGCTGAGATGCCATCCCTGGCGCACACCCTTGGTATCATTAAATATCGATAATTACCGCCATGCCTGAATTACCGGAAGTTGAAACCACCCGTCGCGGCATCGCGCCACACATACTCAATCAAAGGATCAGCCAAGTCATTGTTCGTGATCATCGCCTACGTTGGCCAATCCCCACTGATCTCGCCCAGCAGCTTGAACAGCAACGTGTTACTGAGATACAACGCCGTGGCAAGTACCTGCTGTTGACGCTACCCACAGGCACACTCATTTTGCATCTAGGCATGTCCGGCAATTTACGGGTGTTGCCTGCTGGTAGTGCCGTACTAAAACACGCTCACCTGGACATTGTCTTTGCCAATCAACAATGTTTACGCCTGCATGACCCGCGCCGCTTTGGCGCGGTGTTATTCACGGTTGATCCTGTTGAACAACATCCCTTAATAAAAGACCTTGGCGTAGAGCCGCTGGAAAAGGCATTGACTGGTGACTATTTATTTACGCGCTCGCGTGGTAGGAAAATACCGATCAAGTCTTTTGTGATGGACGGCAAGATAGTGGTGGGTGTCGGTAATATTTATGCCAGCGAGTCCTTATTTCTTGCCGGCATTCATCCCAAACGCCATGCGGGCAGAATCACTCTGGCACGTTATGTCACCCTCGTGGGCGTGATTAAAAAAGTATTGCGTGCGGCGATTAAACAAGGCGGCACAACGTTGCGTGATTTTGTGAATAGCGATGGCAAACCGGGTTACTTCAGTCAACACCTGCGTGTTTATGGTCGCGACGGCGAGCCGTGTCACCACTGTCAACACACGATCCGGCATTGCATCATTGGCCAACGTGCCACGTATTATTGTCCTCACTGTCAAACTTGATCGGCAGATATCAAGTCACTTGGTAAGCGCCTGCCCTTCGCCCCTTGGATCACTCGCGGCACTGACTGTTTTTGCCTGTTTATCCCAGATCACCACCTGCATGTTGCCATACGGTTGTTCCACCGGTTGCAATACATGACCAAGCAATTGCAGAGCAGCGGCCTCCTCCGGGCTGAATGCACCGGTTTCATAGTGGACCACATTCGGCAGATATTGGTGATGGAAACGCGGCTGTGCCACAATTTGCTCCGCGCTTTGTCCATCGATTACCCCGAGTATGCCGTGCAACACCATGGTGATAATGCGACTGCCACCGGGCGTACCTAAGATTGCGATCTTATCTTTGCCTTCAACAAAAGTGGGGCTCATGCTGGATAACATGCGTTTGCCCGGTGCAATCGCATTTGCCTGCGCGCCCACCAAACCATACGCATTGGCCACGCCGGGTTTAGCAACAAAATCATCCATTTCATCATTGAGCAAGACACCCGTGCCCGGCACAACAAAACCCGAACCAAACGGATAATTAATACTGAGCGTGGCGGCCACGCGATTACCAGCCTTATCAAGAATGGAAAAATGGGTGGTGTGATTGCCTTGTGGTGGCGGCGCCACCGGCATCAGACTCTTGTTGTCCGTTGCATGATTAAAACTGACGGTGGCGGCTAGATCCTCCGCATGTTCACGGCTAATCAATGTTGCAATAGGCACGGCCACCACATCCGGATCACCCAGGAATTCCGCACGATCACGGTAAGCACGCCGCATGCTTTCAATTAAGATATGTTTGCGCTGGCTGGGTTCCAATTCAGTTTTATCAAATTGGCTGAGCATATTAAGGATTTGCGCCAAGGCCACACCACCCGATGAGGGCGGTGGCGCGGACACGATGCGATAACCGCGATATTCAAAAACGATCGGTTCGCGTTGCTTGATCTGATAGTTTTTTAAATCTTCAACCGTCCATATACCACCGGCGGCGGTTACGCCCGCAACCAGTTGCTGTGCTATATCACCTTGATAAAACCCGGCATCGGATTTTTCTGCCAGTGCTTCCAGGGTTCGCGCCAGATCCGTTTGTATAATCTTATGGTCCAAGGGTGGCACTGCGTTGTTATGTAAAAAAATCGCACTGGCCGCCGGTGAGGTGCGTAACACCGCCAGACGAAACTTGGCCATCCGTTGGTAGTGTGCTGTTACTGGAAAACCTTCACGCGCGACACGTATCGCTGGCTGTAACGATTTTTTTAACGGTAATTTTCCGTAGTGCCTGGCCAGATGCGTGAGCGCTGCGGGCATACCGGGAATACCTGCCGCCAACGCGCCATCCATGGATCGTTGTGCTTGCACATTACCTTGTGTATCCAAATACATATCGCGCTGCGCGCGGCCTGGCGCAACCTCGCGCCCATCGATCATAATTTGTTTGCCGTCACTGGCACGATGCAATAACCAAAAACCACCACCGCCCACGCCTGAACTATACGGTTCCACGACCGCCAGGGTTGCGCTCACTGCCACCGTTGCATCAAAGGCATTACCGCCCAGGGCAAGGATTTCCATACCTGCTGCGGTTGCCGTCGGATGCGCCGTGGCGATGGCGTGTTGCGGTACGGGCTGTGGTGAACAACTGGTGATAACGAAAATAACGAGCAGCGTGAAAATCAGATGAAGACGCATACGGCACCTCAATTATTTAAAACTTCCAATCTTGTTGATAACAACGAATGCTCTTGTTGTGTTAAGCAGATTTGCTGATCAGGCTTTGGTATTTGAGTCGTAACTGATCTTTGGATTCAGGATGGCCGGGGTCTTTAATAATACAATCATCCGGACTGACCTCGACACATTGCGGTACAGTGAAATGCCCTACACATTCCGTGCATAAATCCGGATTGATTACATAAATTTCATCGCCTTGCGAAATGGCCCCATTGGGACACTCGGGCTCACACACATCGCAATTGATGCATTCATCGTTGATTATTAGGGACATTCACTGACCTTCGGATGACACGGTTAAACTATCAGCGAATACTAGCGCATTTTACGCTTGAGCGCAGCTACCACATTGGCGGGAACAAACGGTGAAATATCCCCGCCCAACTTAGCCACTTCACGTACCAGGCTGGAGGAAATATAGGAATATTGTTCGGCGGGCGTCATGAATACCGTTTCAATATCCGCATGTAAATGCCGATTCATGCTCGCCAGCTGGAACTCGTATTCAAAATCAGAAACGGCGCGTAGCCCACGCAGGATCACCTGCGCACCACGCTGTTTGGCGAACTCCACCAGCAATATCTCAAACCCACAGACCTCGACATTCGGCAAATCCCCCAGCGACTCACGCACCAGCTCAACCCGCTCTTCCCAGGATAACACCGGACTCTTACCCGCATTTTTGGCGACAGCGACAATAACCTTGTTACACAACCGGCAGGCGCGCGCCACCAGATCACTGTGGCCATTGGTGATGGGATCAAAGGTGCCCGGATAGATCGCGATAGTCTGCATGTATGTTTGCCTTGTGGGGATGGTCAAAAGATAGCGGAGACTGGCTTATTTAGCCAGACGTTCCGCCAAATGATAAGCCACCTGACCCGCCTGTTTGCTGCGTTGCAATTGCCAGTTGGCAGGTAACTCATTCACAGTACCGTCACGTGTCTCCAGATAAATTCGCGCATGATCGCGTAATACACCTTGCTGTTCCAGCGCGTGACTCACCGGCAGGAGTAACGCCGCATCATAGGGTGGATCAAGAAAAACAATATCAAACTGTTCCTTGCAATGTTGTAAATAATCAAGCGCATCAACCTGGATAACCGTGGCATGTTCTGACTTGAACAACGCGACATGTTTGCGAATATGCGCCACCACATCAGCATCACGATCCACAAACACCACCTGTGCCGCACCACGCGATAACGCCTCCAGACCCAAGGCCCCGCTGCCCGCAAACAGATCCAGACAGCGTGCGCCTGCAATCACCGGTGCTAACCAATTAAATAACGTTTCACGCACCCGATCCGGGGTGGGACGCAACTGCGCTAAATCAGGAAAATGGATCTTGCGGCTACGCCATTGCCCGGCGATGATGCGTACCGTTTGTCTACCGCCGCTCGCGGCATCACGGCTTTTTGCTGTTGGCATCCTGATTTCCGACCATGACCGTCACCATCGTGTTGGCTTGTACACGGCGCGAGAAGGCCTCTTTGATCTGCGCAGTGGTCACCGCCTCGACCTTGCTGTTAAAAGTCTTCAGATAATCCAACGGTAAATTATAAAAACCCATCATTGCCACCTGCTCGGTAATATCCTTGTTGCTGTCCAGGCGCAACGGGAAACCACCGGTGATATTTTTCTTGGCGTGTTGTAATTCTTCGGCAGTGGGCCCTTCGGCTATAAATTTATTCAGCACCTCTTGCAAGACCTTTAGCGCGGCTTGCGCCTGATCATTTTTGGTTTGCAATCCCATCAGGAACGGACCTTTGCGCTGCATCGGTACAAAATAACTGTAACTGCTGTATGCTAAACCACGTGATTCACGGATCTCATTGACGATCCGCGAGCCAAAGCCGCTGCCACCCAGAATATGGTTACCCACGTACAACGGAAAATAATCCGCATCATCACGCGTCATACCCGGTTGGCCAACCCAAACATGCGTCTGACTGGAGGGATGATTCTGATTGATGGTCTTGCTGGCACGCAGTGGCGGCACATCTGCCAATGCCTCAGCGGCCTGACCCGCCGGTAAACCGCCGACCACCAATTCTGCGATGTGTTCAGCGTCACTGCGCATGACCGCACCGACGATCACCACCATCGCATTCTTTCCAACATAATAACGCTGGTAAAATGCCTGCAAATCGGCACGCGTAATCAACGGTATGGTTTCCCGTGTACCCATCACCGGCGCCGCGTAAGCGTGTTGTTCATATACCGCGCTATAAAACGCCAACTCGGCCAAATCCTCCGGAGATTCCTGCTGATTACGCAATGCCACCAGTAGACGTTGCCGTTCACGATCCAATTCTGTCACGTTAAATTGCGGATCCTTGATGACGGTTGCCATCGTCTCAGCGGCACTGCTCAACATACTGCTGTCGGAGAGAGTGCGCAGATGTGCAATCGCCATATCGCGCATGACACTGGTACTGAATTGTGCGCCAATGTCGTCAAACCGCTCCAGCACCTGTCCGGTATCCCAGGAACCAGCGCCGTTGTCTAATAATAAATTGGTCAGATAAGCCAGCCCGGCCTTGCCATCATCACGAGCACTGCCGGCATTCAATACCACACGTACATCAACCATCGGTAATTGTGCAGCCGGTACAAAAAATACCTTGGCACCATTTTTTGTTTGCCAGGATTCAATCTTAAGCCCATCCGTCAGTTGTTCCTGCCGTTTATCACTCGGCACAAAAACAATAATCAAGACCGCTACCGCCAGGACCACGATGGCAATGGCTAAATATTTTTTGTTCAACATAATTAGGTATTATCCTGTTGGTTATTTAGTGGCGAAGACCGGAAGTCACACTGCCTGGCCTGGCTTGCTGCACAATCGGCTGCGGCTCCAACACGGCAACTGTCAAGTGATCATCGACAAGATATTTTTTCGTGACTTGCTGGATCTGCTCAGGTGTTACCTTGCGAATACGTTCAAGATACTCTTGCGCATACTTCCAGCCCAGCCCTACCGTTTCCAGCACGCCTACTTCCATGGCTTGATAAAACACCGAGTCCTTTTGATACACATCGTGCGCCACCACCTGCACCTTGATCCGATCCAATTCAGCCGTTGTCACCAGCTCACTCTTGAGACGCTCAATCTGCTCAATGATCGCACGCTTGAGTTCATCGGCAGTCTTGCCTTGTGCCGGTGTGCCATCGATCAAAAACATATCGGCCTGATGGGCATGCATGTTGTATCCCACATCGGCGTCAACGGCGATCCGTTTATCCCGCACCAGGATCTTGTCAAACCGTGCGCTACGCGTCCCGGCTAATATGCCCGCCAAGACTTCGAGAGCATACGGTTCCCAATCATTTTGTTTGTCCACGGTTTTGAGTACCGGTACTTTGTAACCCATTAATAAATACGGTACCTGCGCCGGTGCGCGCACGGTCAGCTGACGCATACCCAATTGCGCGATCTCCTGTCGTGTTTTGGGTGGCGTAATCACCTGTTTTGCGATTGCACCGTAATATTTTTCGGCCAGCTCATATACTTCTTTCGGATCCACATCCCCGCCAATCACCAACACGGCGTTATTCGGTGCGTACCACTTCTGATACCATTCCTGTAAATCCGGCAGTGTCATCTCATTCAAATCGCTTATCCAGCCGATGATCGGATTTTTGTAGGTATTGTTACTGTACGCCACCGAGTAAAAATGCTCCTGGGTTAATGAACGCGGGCTGTCATCCGTACGCATCCGCCGCTCTTCCTTAACGACCTCCAGCTCTTTTCTAAACTCCGCCTCATTTAACACCAGACCACGCATGCGATCGGCTTCCATTTCCATACTCACCGCCAACCGGCTTTTCTCCAACAATTGAAAATACATGGTGTAATCGCGACTGGTAAACGCATTGTCCTTGCCACCATTTTCGGCAATCACGCGCGAGAATTTTCCCGGACCAAAGCGTTCAGTACCTTTGAACATCATATGCTCCAGTACGTGCGATACGCCGGTGATGCCATCGTATTCATAACTACTGCCCACCTTGTACCAGAGCTGTGACACCACCACCGGTGCACGATGGTCTTCCTTGATCAGCAGCTTGATGCCATTTTTTAACTCATAGGTATGGACAAACTGCTCGGCAGACATCGCCGTGCCAATTGCCATGCATCCCGTCAGAATCCCGATATATTGCAACTTCATATTCATTCCTTAATCGTAATGTTTGCGTGCCCACCGCCTAGCCCAAGCACTGCCATGATGGTAGGATATCCACCCTGCCCCTGCAATGCGAAAACCACATGATAATCGGCTGAGCACCCGCTTAATGTTACCATCCCTATATGTTCAATAAACAAAATATTCCAGCACCACAAGGCAACGGCTTATTCGCGCGTCTACAATCCGGGTTGACTCGCACCCGCGCCACCTTGGCAAGCCTGTTTACTGGCCAGCCGATATGGGACGATAACCTGCTGGAGAAAATCGAAAACGGCTTACTCAGTGCCGATGTCGGCATTGAGGTAACACAGCAGATACTCATGCGTTTGCAGCATCACCCCAAAAATACCCGCGACAAGCAGGATCCGCGCAGCATTCTACAACAAGAAATGCTGCAAATTCTTACGTCGGTGAGCCAACCACTCGCCATTCATCTCGATTCTAAACCCTTTAGCATACTTGTGGTTGGTGTTAATGGTGCCGGCAAAACCACTACCATCGGTAAGCTGGCCCACTACTTTTTGTCGTATCCTTATTCGGTCATGCTGGCAGCGGGTGACACCTTCCGCGCTGCTGCGGTCGAACAATTGCAAATCTGGGGGGAGCGCAATGCCGTACCGGTCATCGCCCAGGCACACGGCGCAGACAGTGCCGCCGTGATCTTCGATGCCATGCAAGCGGCCAAAGCACGCAACACCGATATCCTGATTGCCGACACCGCTGGCCGTCTACACACTAAAACCAATTTAATGGATGAATTGAAAAAAATAAAACGCATCATGACACGTCAGGACCCGACCGCCCCACACGAAGTACTGTTAGTATTGGACGCCAGCACCGGCCAAAATGCCCTGCAACAAGCGCTACAATTTCATGCCGCCGTTGGTGTGACAGGCATTGTCCTGACCAAGCTGGACGGTACCGCCAAAGGTGGAATTATTCTGGCTATCGCGCAAAAATTAAAACTACCGATTCGTTTCATTGGTGTGGGTGAGGCTGTTGAAGATTTACGACCGTTTAATGCACAGGAGTTTGTCAGTGCTTTGTTAACTGATGCGACAGTGTGATCATGGCAATGCCACAAGACGGAAACGGACGAAAAAGCGCACGAACGCATGGATGCGCGAAGGTAAAGCAATGCAGGAGCAATTGCCGAGTTTACACGGAGTAAATGAGCATTTTGAGTTCGTTGCCAACGCCGTGATGCGCCCCTCAGCGCGTTTTTCAACAGGCTGTTAGAATGTACCTATGATTCAATTCATCGACACCTGTAAACGTTACCCCTCCGGCTTTGATGCCTTACTCAACGTCAGTTTTGATTTAAACGATGGTGAAATGGCGTTTCTCACCGGCCACTCCGGCGCTGGCAAAAGCACCCTGCTCAAACTGATTGCCTTACTGGAGCGCACGACACGGGGGCAAGTGATTGTAAATGGGCAGAATACCGCCAAGGTCAGCCGCCGCCGCATCCCTTATTATCGACGCAATATCGGTTTTATTTTTCAGGATCACCAATTGCTGTTCGACCGCACGGTCTATGACAATGTCGCGCTACCGTTGATCATTGCCGGTTACCCGCACCGGGAGATTGGCCGCCGAGCACGTGCCGCACTCGACAAAGTGGGATTATTGCCAAAAGAAAAGAGTTACCCGATCACCTTATCCGGCGGGGAACAACAGCGTGTCGGTATTGCCCGCGCGGTCGTGAATAAACCACCACTGTTGCTTGCCGATGAACCCACCGGCAATCTTGAT